>JAAHGE010000460.1 GCA_010672635.1 Desertifilum sp. SIO1I2
TAAGCTGATTACAGTCAGATCGAGCTGCAATCATACGGCGATCGCCGCTCACTTTTGCCATGATTCGCAGCTCGATCTGACTGTAATCAGCTTTGAGCAGAATAGAGCCAGATGCTGGTATGAAACATTGTCGAGTAGCTTTATCTCTGGGAATATTCTGTAAATTTGGCTCTCGGCAACTAAAACGACCCGATTTTGCTCCAATTTGAAACCAATTTGGATGAATGCGTCTGGTAATGGGATGGATGTGTTGAGGTAAACCTTCAGTAAAGGTGCTAATGCGAGTAGAAAGACTGCGGTAATTCAACAGGACTTGAATAACGGGATATTCATTGGCTAAAGGAATTAAAGTTTGAGTATTGGTAGAAGTAACCGCAATGCCTTGCGCCTGCAAAGCAGCTAAGACTTGTTTGGGAGAGCGAAGATTAATGGATTCAGTAAATTCTGGAAATAAAGAGATTTGCTTGTGAGGGCAGGGTATTTGCAGTGATGAAAGCTCTTTGGCTAAAGCTTGCCGCTGTGTTTCTAGCTGATAACCTAAAGCTTGCCACTGTTCTCTATCCAGCAGCATCCCATTCAGTTCCATCGAAGCAACTGTAGGTAAACAAGCAAATTCAAGTAAAGCCGTCTTCCAGAGCGAAGCCTGTTTGAGTCTACGTTTTAGCTCAATCCGTAGCGGTAAAACAACTGATGCATCTATCGCTGCATATTGCAACTGAGCAGGGGTTAGCTCCGTTGACCAGTCGCTTCTTTGCAGTTGCTTATCTAATTTAATCTTGAATAATTGTGCAGCGATCGCTTCTAAAGACAAACTCTGCTTAAGTCCAGCGGTCAACACTCGATAAGCGAGATAAACATCAAAGAACGGACGACTGGGTTGCAATTGGGCTTGTGTTAGCATCATCCATTCAAATTTGAGATTGTGTCCTACTTTTAGAGCATCTCCTGCTAGAAGTTGGCGTAGGGGAGATAAGTCTGCACGGTCAATTGCTGCCAAATCAACGATCGCAACTGGATAATTGGGAATTGCTAGCTGAACGAGGCGAACTTTAGCTCGATACGGGTCAACGCCTCCTATGGTTTCGCAGTCAATACCGATAACCTTCGCATTTTGGAAGGCTTGAAGTGTGGTTTTTAATTCAATAGCAGTATTAATGAGTTGATAAGGAACTTTAAGCGGATTAGTGTTGAGATTCGATTCGAGCTTAGGTAAGTGAGTTTGAGTTTCTTGCCAGGAATAAAAAGAATCAAGCTTATCTCGAATCGAGCGAAGACTTGAATAATGTTGATGGAAGTCTCGAACGGTCAGTCGCTTCATTGGGTCTAGAGTCCGTATCTTCTAGATGTTTGAAGCGCTAGCGCGATCGCTCCAACTGGAGGGGGTAACTTTAACGGTTCAAATTGACCGTATATGGTGAGGTTAACTATCTTCTACACCCTTTAATTTGAAACTGTTTACTTTTCTCACAGAAACAGTTATGAACAGTTCAAATTCAGCCTACAACAACTCTGGCTATCTCTCCGATGTAGAAGAGACTTTGGGATACACCTCTGCTCAACAGGCAGAGCAAGGGAACTTTGACGATGGCTATCAAGAAAATATTTATGACCTATCAAACTTAGCAGATAATGTTTGGACAGATTCAGCCGCTCATTCTAATCCGCAATTTGAACTAGAGCTAGATTAAGTTTTGAAGGGAAGTGAGGAAAAGGTTTCCCCACTTCTCTGTCTATAAAAGAAGAAAGACAGATAGCACCAATGAACCGTTCTAATTCGTTCATTGACTCCATGGAAATCAAAATAGCCTTAAGACAATTGAGTCTGGTTTTACTGGTAGCTGTTTTCCTCTGGCTGAGATTTACATTAATGGCTAATGCCAGTTCCATACCTACTCGTATCTGGGAATCTCAACCAGCTCAAGTTTTGTTACCTGATTGGAGTCAAATCAGTTTCAGTACATTCCCTCCGATGACAACTTCTGGAAATACCGATCGTAGAAGTTGGCAATCTGGCAGTACCCTCGATCGAGTCTTACAACTAGGTGATATTAGCGAGTTAAAACCTGAAATTCTGGCTTTAGAGGGAATAAAGCAACTCATATCCAACAATTTCGATCCGGCAAATATTGCTTTAGAAGCTTTTCCTTTAGTCGGTCAACAAACGATTAGTCATTTAGTCGAAATCATTCCCAATTTGAGCCAATTTCAATTGGATGAAGTGCTGCCAATTGCTGCTTTAGCCGCGCAAATTCCAGAAATTGCCTCTAATCTCAACAACTTATCCATTGGTCAAGCTGTAGACCGAGTGCCGCAGTTCGCGCAAGCTCAACTTAACCAAATTGATTTATCTCAATTTTCAATTGCTCAAATTCCTAACCTAGCTAGCGTCAATCTCGAACAGTTCTCGGGTTGGGAAACCGCACGACTTGCTGATGTTCCTTATCTCAACCAAGTTCCGCTTTCCAGGTTTCCAGTACTCATAGCAGAAGTCGGCGGCGGTGTCATGCGAATTGACATGATTTATGGTGCATCTGAAAGCAAGCGGCAAAACACTATTTCTGGTTCTGATGTCGAAGGCTTTGCAGTCGCCTGCACTCAAGATTGTGCTTACATTGAACTCGACGATCTAGAAAACTCTGGTCGTCGCCTAACTGGGTCATTAGAAGGCAAACAGTGGATTAGCGGTCAATATCAGGAAGTTCGAGGTGGTTCTGGCTGTTTGGCAGGTTGGGAACCAACAGGTCGTCATCCCTTTGGTAAGGCTTTTAAGGTAGTGGTCATGGAACCAGATGAAACCACGGATACAGTCGATACAGCGCTGTTCTTCCGCTTTAGCACTCCTTGTGGAAAATCGCCTTATATTATTGGTCCTATTCCCTTTTTGAGTTACAGCGTTAATTCGCCAATCTTTGTCGGTTTGCTAGAAGGGAGTTCTTCAAGAAGCGAGTCTCGTTCTACTGGTGCTGCTAAATCTTCAAAACCCAATCCGACTGAACACTCTGATACAAACTCAACCAATCCAGCAGAGAATCAACCCCGATGCGTGCGTCCCAGTACTTACATCGGTGATGTTGATATGGCTAGTTTAGCAGAAGCGATCGCCAATCTTGAAAGTGCAGGCAGCGGTGACTATCAAGCTGTTGGCGCTTATGTTTGTGCCGATGGAGGAAGCAATTGCGGCATGGCTTTGGGTCGGTATCAACTGATGAGTTACCGCGAAGACGTGCAGCAGGCAGTCAGTTCGGTTACTGGGGGCGCTGAATTTCTTCAACGAGTCAACAGCGGTAAAAAACCGACCTCAGAAGAACTATTTCGTTACTTCCCCCCAACCCTACAAGATCGGCTTTTACAAAACACGTTAGCTGAAAGTAGCGATCGCACTCGTTCCCAAGTTGACCCTACCACCGGACAATTGTTTGAAGGCGAACGTTTAATCGAACGAGTAGCTCAGAAACACTTTGGCGGAGAAGGTAGCAAAGTAGATGCCAACTACTCCGATATTTATGGAGGTTACTCGCTCAAAACTTACGGAGAGAAGGTTCGACAGCTTTATAACTACAACACCCAAGGCGATTGCTCGCCTAGCTCTAGCAATAGCAATTCTGGAGGTTCTGGTATTGCATTGAGTGCTAATCGTTTTACTCGGGCGTTACTCATCAGTTTGTTTCTAGGTTTTATGGGGTACTTCAGCAAGATGCTTTACCCCTGCAAGCTTCAATCTTTTTGGATGCTGATGGGTTTGGGTATAGCAGTTGCAGTTAGCGCCTCTACATTTGCCCATTAGGAGGAAAAAATGCCGAGAAACAAAAATATTTCTAACAAGAACGCAGATCGAACTTCCCTACTCTCTTCTCACCTTAGAAATCCGCCAGTTTGGTTAAATCGCAGTGCGTATTGGTTCCGCCTAAGTTTGATACTCTTTAGCGTCCTAGCCCTATTATTAGGAACTACTGCTTGTCGTTCGAGTAGTTTGGTTACAACAAGCCCATCTGCTTGGCTACTTGCTACTGAAATTACGCCGAAAGAAACTTTGATTAAGATTGTGCGATCTCACAGCAGTTTAGCCAATCTAGATTCCACTATCAAAACAATGAAAGTTTTGCAAATAAAAGGCAATAAAGGATACTTAAACCTTTATCAATTTGATCGTTCTGCCATGTGTGGAAAAATAGGCTGTCTTTACATAGGTTACTTAGTTCCCTTCGAGCAAAACCAGCTATTCAATGAAGTGTTTACAGCTTATCTCGACTCAAACCTACCACCGAAAAACACATTAATTCGAGCTGAAACAGAATCAACCCTAAACGAAATGCCTTGTTTGTTTGTTACTCAACCCACTCGTCACGGTCAGAGCCAGTTAAAGTTTTGCTATAACGGCTTAGCTTATCAACATTTTGAAACAAGGCAGTGGGGAGAAAGCAAGGATGAAAAGAAGTATGAAGGAACAACGAGTTTTTTGTCAATCCTTCATA
>JAAHGE010000461.1 GCA_010672635.1 Desertifilum sp. SIO1I2
GAGCCCAATGCCAGCGCCCGCGCGCGCATGGTGACCGAGCCCGAACGCGGTAGCAGTTCCACAGGTTGCCCTTTGGGAATCACAATTTGCTCTACAGCGAGTCTGGCTTCTTCTAAAGCTTCCAACTCATCTTCATCCCCGCTTTGGGTAAACAGGCGCAAATCAACGGCTTCTGTGGTTGCTGGATCGTCTACATCCAGCAAGCGTTGGAGAGCGCGGACAATTTGCGGCACTGTATTGGCCTTGAGGGTATGAATCGGAACGTGGCGAGATTTTGCCATCTGACGCAGTTTATGATGGTTTTTGACGTGCGATCGCAATGCCACCACCGCATCAGCACTATCAATATCCTTCGTCAGCACCACCGGCAAATTCAGCATCCGAATCACCTGATCCAGTTGATGGCGACTAACACCGTAGGGATACACGTGCAAGGGCCAGTCTTCCCCATTCGGTCCAATTTGCTGGGCCGCTTTTTGACTGACTGGGATGATAACGTCGTCATACTGCTCTTGTTGATGCAAAGAAGCATTGAGCATTTGCTCAAACTCTTGCTCTTGGCGAGTTGCCTCTCGGTTCAAGCCGTAACGTTCCGAGGGCACCGGACGCATTTGACCGGAAGAGCGCCAGCCTTTGGCTTCAATTGGCGATCGCTCTGGGACAAAAGTTCGAGCCACGCTGGGCAAAGAAGTCCCTTGCATCTCTAGAGGTCGTCTGGAGTAGCGGGGAGGAAATGCCCCCTCTGTTGTCGTACTCGTCTCGTGGCTAATCGTCACTTTTCCTTGCTCGTCCACTGTGCGAACTTGAGGGTTGGGTTGACGACCGCGCAGCAGAATGTCTACCGTTTCCGAGACTTCCTCATGCACCACCCAGCGCTGTCTTTCCAGCATTTCCACCGCAATTTCAAACGTTGGGGGGGCTTTGCGTTCTAACACAGTTTTTTGAGAACCGCGACGCCGCGCTTCATCATCGCCTAATGTCACCGCTTGAATTCCCCCCACGAGATCGGATAGCGTGGGGTTTTTAATTAGGTTTTCAATCCGGTTTCCGTGAGCCGTTCCGACGAGTTGGACGCCGCGTTCTGCGATGGTTCTGGCCGCAAGCGCTTCTAACTCCGTGCCAATTTCATCAATGACAATGACTTCTGGCATATGATTTTCCACTGCTTCAATCATCACTTGATGCTGAAGTTCCGGACGCGCCACCTGCATCCGCCGCGCCCGACCGATGGCGGGATGGGGAATATCGCCGTCGCCAGCAATTTCATTAGAGGTATCAATGATGACGACGCGCTTATCTAGCTCGTCAGCCAGTACGCGAGCAATTTCGCGCAAGGCGGTCGTTTTACCCACGCCAGGACGACCGAGCATCAGAATCGAACGACCTGTTTCTACAAGGTCGCGAATCATACCAATGGTGCCGAAAATGGCTCGACCGACCCGCAAGGTTAAACCGATAATATCGCCGCTGCGGTTGCGAATGGCGCTGATCCGGTGCAGGGTTTGCTCAATTCCGGCGCGGTTATCGCCGCTGAAGGTGCCGACGCGCTGAACGCAGTAATTGAGGTCTTCTCGACTCACTAAGGTTTCAGAGAGGTACTCGGCTTGACCGGGAAATCGGACTTCGGGACGGCGACCTAGATCTAAGACCACTTCGACGAGCTTGTCTCGTAATGGGTGCTTTTCTAAAATTGTATGAATTTCAGTAGGCAAAATACTCAATAACCGATCCAAGTCATCCGTCACCTGCATGGATTCAAAAGCAATGTTCTCAACAATTGACAAGTGATTTTCGCTGAGGTTGCTGTTGTGGGGATTTACCATAATGAATGTTGTTTATACCGAGGCGTATTGAAAAAACAAGGAAGGAAGGTGTTGCAATACGAGAGGGCGTATTGAGCAGGGTTAAATCAGGGGTTGGGGTAATTGCATGGGGGATTTGAGTTGGGACACAAGGGAATGAGCGATCGCTACGGCTTGCCACAGCAGTTCGGGGACTTCCTCAAGGTGAGGGACGCCTGCTATCGTGTAACTCTGGGTTTCTAGGCGATCGATAATTGATGAGAGGAGGACGCGAGCATAGCTACCGTAGGCGACTCCGGCAACTCCCGGTTGAAAGGGGTTTTTTAACAGTTGAGCGGCTTTTAATTTGGGGACTGTATAGTGATTGGTACCTCCTGCGAGTTGAACAAAACCGGGAAGTTGCGCCGCTAGCACTTTCTGAGCAAGTTTGATGCTGGCGTGCGTCGTTCCTGCACCGATGTCTCCACTCATAGGGCGGCCATCTGTTTGCCACAGGAGGGGACAGGGTAGGGGATGAATGATTGTCGATAGGGTTTGCAGATAGTCAATTAAGCCTTCTCCATCGGGGCAGCTAATGGCTAGGAGTTCGAGTTGAGGGAGAATGGGCTGAAGGCTCTGCCACAGCCTTTGAAAGTCGGCTAAATGACCGATTTGGGTATGAATTTCAACGGCACCGATTCCGGGCGTTCCCCAAGGTAAGCTTTTGATTAAGATTTGCGGGGTAATGACATAGGCTCGCGCTATAATCAATGCGCTTGGGCAGATGGGCAGGCAGCGACCGCACCCGTAACAGCGTTGGTCAATGATGCCGGAAAAGTTGCGGTTAAACGCGATCGCCTCTGCTGGACAAACCTGCTGGCAAGGCTGAGAGCAGGCCGGCGGACATTGGGTTGGGTTAAAGTCTGCTTTGCGAAAGTGCGGATCTTCTGCATCGTTCAGGCTTGCCATTAATAAGGGTCGGTTGGCCTGATGCCGGAATCCTCGCTGTTGGGCTTCTGCTTGCAGGGTCTGCGCGACTGCGATCGCCTCTTGGGCTGTTGCCACTACAGCTTCATCGGCTGCCACGTCAATGCAGTCGGCCCCTGCTAGGGTATAAGCCAACGTTAAGTTTCTAACGGCCGGCAGGTGTTGGTAGCTGGCTCCGCAAATCAGTTTGAACCAGCGACCGTTCCTGAGAGAATGCAAAGGATGGTTCAGATCGCTCACCCTTTAATGCTAATGCGTTCCTCCCAAAATTAGCAGGTGCGAGCGCAAATTCATTCACGGATTCTCATAAATCTGTCTAAATGCCGATCCAGTCGGCGTTAGAGGAGTTTTTTGGTTATTTTGTATTATACCTGTAGTGCGTTTGTGTGTAAAGCAACTCTACATGTAGGGGCGATCGCGCCGAACCCCTCCCTATAGAATTAACTTATATAACGGAGCTTGCCTGCTAAGTAGCGGGGTGCTGAGTCAAATCAGATTGTTCAGCTTGTCCTAAACTTTACAGATTTTCTACCTCTTTAAAAAACAACTGAGTAGGAGATGCAAAAAGCAATTTCCTACTCAGTCGCAGCCTTCAATATAAGGTTAGTCAGTAATCGCGTTAATCAGGACATCCGTTAAATTCATCCCTTGCATATCGTTCATCGTCACCGTGTCTACAATGTCGAATTTTGCGCCGACACTTTCCATTTGATCGTCTAATGCTTTAAGAAACTTAGTCGCTTCTGGATCGGTTCCGACTTGAATAAAAGAGATGGCTAACTCTTCATCGCGATCGATCCGCCCGGAAGCATCGATAATCAGTTCCATAACGGCTTTGCGATCGTCGGGAGTTCCATCTGTAATGACGAGAAATGTTTCTCCATTAGGTTTTGTTTGTCCGGCTGCTTTGCGTTGAAAATAGTGATTGAGCGCATCTTCTAAAACCGCAGCTAGCATACTGCCACCCGATGGAGAATTTTCTTGAAATATCTGCTCAACTTTAGTCGCCGTAACGTTATCATATCGGCGGAATCGACCCGCAAATAGATAAACAGTGATGCCATCGGGATCGAGTTCTTCACATTTTCGCGCTACAGCAAGCGTTGACTCTTGTGCCGCTTGCCATCGACTTTTACCGTTTCTGTCCGGTACGGACATACTATTACTTTTGTCGATGATTAAGGTATAATCGCGGTCTTCGATGATCGAGTTTTCCATCGTTCTGAAATCCTCAAGCTTCACATCTTGCAGGCAGAAACCCTTCTAGTTTTTTGCTGGCTTGGCTCGATCGGTCGCCTCAAAATCAGTAAAAATCGGGCTTTACTCGCCAATGGCAGGCGGAAGTCTAAGACATCAGGCGACTCAAGCAAGTTAGGCAGCAAGTAGGGTGTCTTTTAAAGGTTGCCAGCGAAAAGTGCGATCGCCCCCAATTTCTACAATTACCTTAACTTTTGGTTCGAGTTGGGGAAGCGCTACCAAATACTCCAACTCTTGAGAGGAGAATACCCCACCATCAATAATCCAGACGACCAATCCTTTACACTGGGTGGGAAGTTGGTCGAGTTGATAATTGATGATGGGCGGAATATAGTTGACATAGCCGACCGCCGCTTCGTTGCCGATAGTCTTTTTGCCTAAATGGGGCGGACGCACGCCATGAACGCCTGTTAAATACATCGGTAAGTCGCCTAAGCCACGTCCCG
>JAAHGE010000462.1 GCA_010672635.1 Desertifilum sp. SIO1I2
TCGAGCAAATTTCTGATAACGATACACCTGCTCAAGTTCTGCAAGAAGTTGGCGAGGATTTGGGATTGATTCTGGGTAGAGTGTTAGACGCTAAAATGAATGTGAATCAGATTAAAAACCGTTTGGAGGATTGAGCATGACCCAACCTTCGATGAGTGCAGAAGAATTAAACAAACTTGAAGAATTGCTAGAACTTGCTAAAACAACCGAGCATCAAATGCAGGAACTCGCAGATTTTACCCTGGACATCAACCAAAAATATGAAAAACTGCTAGCCCAAGTCAGAGTCAGTCAGAAATTAGAGGCAAATGGGATTGATTACCCTTAGCATCAATTCGCGAACGGGTGCAAGGATGCAATTAACCTTAATTTCCGATCCAATCGATCCAGATGGGTATCCCGCCTCGCTAAACTAGAGTCGCTCCCTGCTGAATTCGTCAAAATGCTCAAAGCTATTTCCCTGAGTGCTGCTTGTTCTGTTGCTTTGCTAGCCTTGATTTCGGGATGTTCCAACCTATCCCAAGCCGGATCGACCCAAAATGCGACCTTAGAGCAGGCTGTTGTTCCCAATCCTAGCGAGCAAGCGGGAAATCCAGCAAAGCCACCCATTCAAGTGAGCCGAGTTTTAACGGCTGCGCCCGATAACCCAGATCCGACCGTTAATGCAGCCATTCAACTGTATATCAACCAACTCGCCAGTCAAGGTTTTGCTCAGGCGAACCAAGGCGTCTGGATGCAATCGGGAGATACCCTACTGGCGAATCATCAAGGAACCATCCCCTTACCTGCGGCTTCCATTACAAAGGTTGCAACCTCCCTCGCCGCCCTGTCAACCTATGGGCCAGATCATCAATTTAAAACCCAATTTATCGCAACTGGGCCAGTAGAAAACGGCGTATTGCAAGGGGATTTGGTGGTGGTTGGCGGGCAAGATCCGTTTTTTGTCTGGGAAGAAGCGATCGCAGTCGGTAATACTCTCAATCAGATGGGAATTCGCCAAGTTACCGGAAATCTGGTAATTGCAGGGCCGTTTTACATGAACTTTGAAACCCTTCCCCAAGCTGCCGGACAGTTTCTTTATACCGCATTGGATTCTCAACTCTGGTCTGGAGAAGTTGAAGATCAATATCGTACCTTACCTTCTGAAACCCCGCGCCCGCAAGTCAAAATCCAAGGCTCTGTCCAAGTTGCATCCACCCCACCGAGTAATCTGCAACCCATCGTTAATCATTACTCCTATCCCGTCGCTGAGTTGCTGAAAAAGATGAACCAATACAGCAACAATCTCATGGCGGATATGCTAGCCGATACTGTGGGTGGGGCGCGAGTCGTCGCCCAAAAAGCTGCACAAGCCGCCGGAGTTCCCCAAGCCGAAATTCAACTGATTAACGGTTCGGGTTTGGGAGTAGAAAATCGCATTTCTCCCCGCGCCGCCGTGGCGATGTTTCGCGCTACCGAACAATTACTCCAACCCCATCAAATGACGGTAGCCGATATTTTCACCGTAGTCGGACGCGATGCGGGTATTCTAGAAACGCGCCAACTTCCTAGCCTAGCCGTGGTGAAGTCAGGAACCCTCAATGAAGTCAGTTCTTTAGCGGGTGCTATCCCCACTCAACAGCAAGGAACAATCTGGTTTGCCATTATGAACGGCGGAACCGATATCGAAGGCTTTCGCTTAGAACAAGAGGACTTATTACGCAGTTTCCTCCAACAATGGGGAACCTTAGCCGTTTCTCCCCAAGAGTTACTCCCCAACCCCCAAAGACAAAGCAAGCGTTCTTATAGCGAGTTGGTGAAGTAAGCCGGATGGGGGGAAGAAGAGGATGGGGAGATGGGAAGAAGAGACAGGAAAACTTGATAATTATCAACTCAGCACACTGCTACGCACCAAGAACCGCGCAACAGCACTCAGCACTCATTTCCCCCACCCTCTTCCCCACTCAGCACACCGCACCGCTACGCGGAAGCTAACGCAACAGCACTCAGCACTCACTTCCCCCCATTCTCTTCCCCACTTAGAACTCACTACTCGGAACTCGGAACTTTGCACTCCTTCCCCCCACCCTCTTCCCACTCAGCACTCATCACGAAGCACTAAGAAAGCGGTAAGGTGGCGATCGCAGTTGTCCCCACCCCAACTTCAGAGGTAAACTCAATTTCGCCGCCGTGAATTTCTATGGCTTTCTTAACGATGGATAAGCCTAAACCTGTACCGGGGAGGGAACCGACGTTACTCCCGCGATGGAAGAGTTCAAAGATGTGGGGTTGGTCGGCTTCGGGGATGCCTAAACCGCTATCTTGAATGGTGAAGATCGCGAAATCATCTTCGCAAGCCAGATGAAAATGTACTTCTTCTCCCAAAGGGGAATACTTTAAGGCGTTGGTGAGTAAATTTGCCAGAATATGGCGCAAGAGGTGACGATCGATAACGGCGGTGGGATCGCCTGCTTGGGTAAAGCGAATGGGGGGTAAAACCGGATAAGGGTAAGCTTCATTTTCGGGGTGAGAACGTTGAAGTTCTCTGTCGCCCTTGAGTTCTTCGCAAAGCTGTTGGCAAAATTCCCCTAGGTTGACGGGTATGGGTTGAAACGGTATTTTCCTGCTTTCGATGGCACCCAAAGTTAAGACATCATCGAGTAATTGCGTCATTTGATTGACAGCAACTTGAATGCGGCGAACGTGCAACTCTCGTTTTTCTACGGGCCATTGGTGTCCGTATTGTCCGAGTCCTTCGGCTGAGGAGTGAATGGCGGTTAAGGGGGCGCGATACTGATGGGAGATCGTGGTAATAAAGCGCGATCGCAAATCGTTGAGTTCTTTTTCTCTTAATAGCGCCCGTCTCGCCTCGGCTTCCGCCCGTTGATGTTCGGTGATATCTAGGGCGAAAATACAGACATATTCTTGCCCTTGGAATAGCAAGTAGTTCTCAGTTAACTCTACGGGAATAATTTTTTCCTCTTTGGTTTGGTGTTGGGAGTCTAAACACAGGGAACCAAACTCTTTGAGCATTCCCCAATGTTCAGTCCAAACCTCCGGCTGAAAATCTGGGGCGATATCGTGAATTCGCAGGCGCAATAACTCAGAACGGCGATAGCCTAACGAGAGAGCGGCGGTTTCGTTAACGTATAAAATTCGTCCATCCGCACTGACTAAAAAGGCGGCGACGGCTGCACCATCTAGCATGGAACGGGTGAGGCGCAAGGCAGATTCGGCGGTGCGGCGTTCGGCGATATCTTTAATCATGGCGATCGCGAAACTGGGTTCGCCGCAGTCATCTTTCACCAAAGACACGGTTAAGTGCGTCCACAAGCCCTTACCATCGCTGCGAAATAACTGTAACTCGCGTTCGTAGCGTTCAATTTCCGCATCCGCCAAATCTTCATAGATCGTTTGTTCCGCCCGCACATCATCGGGATGTAAAAAATCAGTAAACTCGCGGAACTGCAAGGCTTCTTGAGAGTAACCCAGCATTTGCTGCATAACGGGATTGCTTTCTAAGATCTGACCCCGCAAATCTAAGCGACAAATGCCAATGGTTGCCCGTTCAAAAATAGCTCTCAGACGGGCTTCGCTTTCCTGTAAAGCCGCCTCTGCTCGTTTTCGTCCCACCAACTCGGTTAACAGGCGTTGGTTGAGCTTGCGGAGGGCTGTAGTGCGCGTTTCCACCCGCATCGCCAGGGCTTCATTCGATTTTTGCAGGGTGGCTTCCACCAGTTGGCGGTGGGTAATATCGGTTTGGACGCCAATATAGTGGGTAATGGTGCCTTGCGCGTTACGAACTGGAGAGATCGATAACTCGTTCCAAAAGATCGATCCGTCCTTGCGTTGATTTTTGAGAATGACTTTACAGGAAATCCCTTCGCGCAAGCAAATCCGAATCTGTTCGACAGCCACAGGATCGGTGTCTGGGGTTTGCAGAAAACGGCAGTTTTGCCCCAACACTTCTGCTTGAGAATAGCCTGTGATCTGTTCAAAGGCGCGGTTACAGTAAATAATCGGATAGTCTGGCTTGTACAGATCGGCGATGGTAATGCCGCAAGTGGTGGCTTCTAAGGCTTGATGATATAGCTTGACTTGGGTTTCTAGGGCTGGAGAAGTGGTCGCGAGTTTACCAATGGCGTAGATATCGCCGTCGGGGGTTGCACTGAAGCGCCACTGACACAGATGATAGGTGCTGTCTTTATGGCGGTAGCGGTTTTGTAGGGGATAGCGTTTCTGGTTAACACAGCCTTCTAATGCGGTTTGACTGGGGAGGATATCTTGCGGATCGACGAGGGCTAACCAGGTTTGCGATCGCAATTCCTCCGGCTGCCAGCCTAAACAGTCTGTCCATGCTGAGTTCAAGGCTTTAAACTCTCCGTTTGACCCTAAAATACAGCAAAGGTCTTCTGAGAGTTCAAAAAAGGTTTGCACCTTCAGTTCTAGGGGAGACAATGCTGACGACTGTTGATTGACATGCATTGA
>JAAHGE010000463.1 GCA_010672635.1 Desertifilum sp. SIO1I2
GCTTGATGAAGGTGAAGGACGCGCCCCAGAGCGTGGCGAGGGCGGCCAGCAGCAACAGCTCCAGCGCAAGCGAGCGGGGCGGGGCGACGGGCGACGAAGAGGCGGTCATGGAATGCCCAGATATCCTGCCCAGGCGTTGTAGCCAATTGCCAACAAATTCGTAGCAATAAACTCTTGCTGCCAGTCCATTAAATCAGAGTCTTTATTCATAATACGCCTCCAATAGATGGATGAAGCTGGAACTCCGACCAACGCCGTTGCACCTGCTGGTGACACTCAGGGGGAGAGACTTTGAGGTTTTGCAAGAGACAAATATCTACCTGTCCATTTTCATGAATTAACAGCAGAATTTCTTGAACGGGATCGTAGGTTTGAACGGTATCTATCAGACGTTGAGTGAGGGTTGCCTCTAAATGGAGAGTCTGCAAATAGGCGGAAACCTCAGCTAAAGGAATAAACTCGACTGTATACTCCACGGCTGCGTTGCTCCAATCGATAGACCTAGGGGCGATCGCAATCTGACACGCCACTATACCCCGTCCCTGACTCATAAATCCCCGCCAAGCAGCATCTCCTAACGGTAAAAAGTTCTCCCGAATAAAGAGATCCTGCCAGTAACCGGAATATCCTTGCCAGAGACTATTTTGAGGTCGCATGGCTATCCTCCCGCAATTGTCGCGCTGCTGCCACCATATTTTTCAAGGCGGGAATGACTTCCTCCCAGCGACGCGTTTTCAACCCGCAATCTGGATTCACCCAAATCTGTTCAACGGGTAAATTTGCAACCCCAGTGCGTAACTGTTGCACCATTTGTTCCGTGCTGGGAACCGTTGGACTATGGACATCATAAACCCCATTGCCAACCTGATGCCGATACCCAGCATCAGTAATTTCAAACAGCGTTTCATTGTTACTCCGGCTGTTCTCAATCGACAGCACATCAGCATCAAGGCGCTCAATATGCTCGATAATGTCTCCAAATTCTGAATAGCACATATGGGTGTGAATTTGCGTTTCGGGCTTGGCAATACTAGCCGCCAACCGAAACGAATCTACCGCCCAAGCAAGATACTCATTCCAGCGTTCGGGTTTGAGGGGCAACCCTTCGCGCAAGGCAGGCTCATCGATTTGCACCATCTTAGCTCCGGCAGCCTCTAGATCGGCAACTTCATCGCGCAATGCCAAGGCAATCTGCATTGCTTGTTCGCTGCGAGGGATATCCATGCGGACAAACGACCAATTAATTAAGGTGACAGGTCCGGTCAGCATACCTTTGACAATTTTTGAGGTTAGAGATTGAGCAACTTGAAACTCTCGTACAGTCATGGGTGCCGTGCGAGCCACATCACCGTAGATAATGGGCGGGCGCACGCACCGACTGCCATAACTTTGCACCCATCCTTGCTCGGTAAACGCAAAGCCAGATAGCTGTTGCCCAAAAAATTCCACCATATCAGTGCGTTCAAACTCCCCGTGGACTAATACATCCAATCCCGCTTCTTCCTGAAGTTGAATGCATTTGGCAATTTCGGCATCAATTGCGGCTTCGTATTCGCTTTGAGCCATTTCGCCGCGCTTGAGTTTGACGCGCAGTTGCCGTACTTCTGGGGTTTGGGGAAAGGAGCCAATGGTTGTTGTGGGGAACGGGGGGAGTTGCGGCTGCTGGGGTTGACGCTGTTCGTAGGGTAGCGATCGCTCTAAATCGCCGATTGTTAAGTTGCGTAACCGCTGTTTCACCGCCTCATTCACCGGACTAAATTGCTCGAAGGCTTCCCATTGGGTTTGCACAACCGCCATGCGATCGCCCGGATCGTCTCCAGACAATGTATGAGCCAGCATCGCTACCTCGTTCAACTTCTGTTCGGCAAAACTCAACACATTTCGCAGTGGCTCTGGTAGATTGGTTTCTCGCATTGCATCGTAGGGAACAAATTGCAGCGAGGCAGACGGTTGTATCCGCACCTGAGAGGTAACGCTTTGAATCGCCTCAAGCGTTGACAACACCAATTCAGGGCGAATTTTCCAAATATTACGCGCATCCACAATGCCAACGCCCAACTGCTTATCGACGGGGAAACCATACGCTTTCAACAACGCTAAGTTATCTCCGCGCGTGAAATCCAAACTGATACCCGCAACTGGCAACTCCACGATCCAAGGGTAAGCTGCACCTAGATCGTCAAAATAGGTAACAAGATGAATGGGCAAACCCACTCGTGACAGAGAGTCAAAGGTTGACTGATAAAGTGCCTTAAAGTTAGCCGTATCTCCTAGCACTAATGCCGGTTCGTGAATTTGTACCTCAACGACGCCCAGGCTTTTCAGTTCGCTCAACAACAGGAGATAGCGATCTAATAAGTGGGAAACCGCTTGCTCTAAGTTCAACTCCAAACGACTGAGGCGCAGGAGAGTCAGCGGTCCTAGCACAATGGGAACGGCTCGTTCGCCTAATAGCGCTTGAGCGCGACGCACCGTTTCTAGAAAATCGTCAAAATTTGCTGGTTGCAATGTCTGGTCAATTTCAGGCACCAGGTAGTGATAGTTGGTATCAAGCCATTTGGTCATTTCTAAGGCGGGAATTCCATCTTTGCCTCGCGCCATTGCAAAGTATTGCTCAAGTCCAGTTAGGGACTGAAAGCGTTCTGGAATTAAACCCAGCCGGACTATCCAATCTAACACGAGATCGTAAAGGGTGGTGTCGCCAATGCCGATGCAATCAATATCGGCTAGGAGCTGAGTTTTCCAGTTTGTGAGTTCAACCTCGTGCGCTACTTTTCGCAAGCTTTCTGCATTCGATTTGCCGCTCCAAAACGCTTCTAATGCCTTTTTCACTTCTCGATTTTTACCAATCCGGGGATAGCCTAGCGTTGCGGTTTGAATAGTCATTGTTGTAGCGTCCTTATGCTGAAAAATGGTCAGGAGAATTTGTTTCACCCACGTCTTGAACTTGGAGGATGAATGCATCGAAAATTATCCGGTTTCTATCTATAGCAAGCCTAAAGGAGTGGCACTTCCCATCCCTAGTTAACTAACAACAGGAAAGCCGTGTAAGTTGAGGTAAACCCAACAACAGCTAAGGTGGTTTTGGGTTGACTTCAACTAACAAAAGGAGAGTCGCGTAGGCTAGTTTAAGCTTCGAGAAATCCAACAGCAGCTAGGCTTGTGTTGGGTTTCGTACCTCAACCCAACCTACAGCAGCATGGGACTTTCAGCGATTTTGTTGTCAATGCGTCTAACCCTTTTCCTAGGGGGCGAGGGAGTTAGAGAAGGTTCGCTATAGTAGAATCCGGCGATTTTTAAACCACGCTGCTATCCGTCACCTGTTACTCGATGACAGTCAATCAAGCGTTGCTTAAACCCGGTTGTTCTGTTACAAAATCGGTCAGTCTAAACGAGTTTGCGACAATTCCAACTTTGGAGTTATTGCCTTAAACTCAATCAATTGTTTGAAAGCTGAATTAGCTCTCATCCGTACCTCGCAGATGAAAAACGACAGGTTGTTGAGCCTCTAGAAGAGACGCGATGTTGCGTTCGGCGGGCATCCTGACTAAGAGAGCCAAAACTCTCATCACAGTTGCGGGACAGCGCCGGGTTTGCACCGGACTTTCCCCGTTACCTCTAATGGCTGTTCCCCATTAGAACCGAGTTTTCATTTTAACTATATCACTGTTTTATAATTTCGAGGACATCATAGCTTGTTTGGTGTAGATCTGACGCTACCGGGCTTCTCGAAGATTTTGGTCAGAGCGTATCCTGACAACTCAGAGTTTATCTCAAAAATGCCTATTCCCTTCTTTCCCTTTGTTTACCAATCCAATAGACTCAAGCGAGTCGGAATGCTGCATTTCATGCTATTGTGATAATGATTATCATTGCTTGTAGAGAGTTTAGCCCTAACATCCATTTGCTCTATCCCTTCTCAACTTCTGATAGTTTTCCCTAAGTCAACATTTTGTAGGGAAATTAATACGCTTGCCTAAATATGAACGATCCTCCTCAAATTGCAGTTTTCTTAGGGCCTTCACTCCCAAAAGAAAAGGCATCCATTATTTTAGAAGCAAACTATTATCCTCCAGTTCAAAGAGGAGATATTTATCAGCTCATTTCGACAGGCATCAAAACGATTATCTTAATTGATGGAGTTCTCCCACCCCATAGACCTGTTTGGCATCGAGAAATTCTTGACGCTATGCATGAAGGAATTGAAGTTTGGGGGGCTTCTGGAATTGGAGCAATTCGGGCTTTAGAACTTCAAGAATATGGAATGAAAGGCTGCGGCACTATTTTTGAATGGTACTGCCAAGGGATTATACAAGATGATGATGAAGTCATTGTTGATTATACATTAAATTCTCATAATTTTCATCGCCTTTCTGAAGCTTTAGTGAATATCCGCATGACTTTATCCAATGCGGTTAAAGAGCATTTAATTTCTTTAGAAAAATCCGAACAGTTAATTCAGTA
>JAAHGE010000464.1 GCA_010672635.1 Desertifilum sp. SIO1I2
TAGCTGAATACTTAGCCGGTTTATACCTCACCGATCTCTACAGCAACCATTCGCCAAGCTGGAGTCAGTTTATCGTGGATGCCGAACAAAAACCAGGCTCGTCAACTACAATACAAGGCTTCCTATTAGCTGTTCGAGAATGCTATTTAGCCAAAATTCCTGGCGCAACAGAAACCGATATTGTCCCCGAAGATTTATATCATTTAGCAACCTCCGGCAGCATTCCCAACCCTCCTCAAGCTGCCCCTGTCAGTTAAACGGCTGTAACTTAGCACGCATCCCAAAGTCCTTAGTTTTAGGAATGGCGTAACCCTCTCTATACAGGGTCTGGAAAAGACCAATCAGGCTTATCCTAGTGATTAAGAAGTGAGTTCCTCCCCACAGAAGGCGGTAAAATTAGACGACCTCCGGCACTCGCTCACCTGTAAACCCTATGTACTGCGATTACCTCGTTCAAATCTTAACGGCCCGCGTCTATGATGTTGCCCAAGAAACCCCTCTAGAGTATGCCCCCAACTTATCGGCGCGGCTGAATAACTCGTTGCTGCTGAAGCGAGAAGATATGCAGTCTGTCTTCTCCTTCAAGCTGCGCGGGGCTTATAACAAAATGGCAAATTTACCCCCCGATTTGCTAGCCCAGGGCGTCATTGCGGCTTCGGCGGGCAACCATGCCCAAGGGGTAGCATTGGGGGCGAGTCGTTTGGGTACCCAAGCTACCATTGTGATGCCGGTAACAACTCCCCAGGTGAAAGTGGATGCCGTTAAAGCCAGAGGGGGACAAGTGGTATTGCATGGCGATACCTTTGATGAGGCTTGTGCGTATGCCCGTCAACTCGAAGCCGAAAAGGGACTCACCTTTATTCATCCCTTTGATGACCCCTATGTGATTGCCGGACAAGGGACAATTGGGATGGAGATTTTGCGACAATACCAGAAGCCCATTCACGCCATTTTTGTGGCCATTGGGGGTGGGGGGTTAATTTCCGGTATTGGGGCGTATGTGAAGCGCATTCGCCCAGAAATTAAGATTATTGGCGTTGAACCCGTGGATGCGGATGCCATGTATCGGTCTTTGCAAGCTGGGAAACGGGTACGCTTGCCCCAGGTGGGGTTATTTGCTGATGGGGTAGCCGTACGAGAGGTGGGGGAAGAAACCTTCCGTCTCTGTCAGGAATATGTGGATGAGGTGATTTTAGTCGATACCGATGCCACCTGTGCGGCGATTAAAGATGTGTTTGAGGATACCAGATCGATTGTAGAGCCTGCCGGGGCGTTGGCGATCGCTGGAGCTAAGGCTTATGTGGAACGCGAAGGCATTAACGGACAAACTCTTGTTGCGGTAGCTTGTGGGGCAAATATGAATTTTGACCGCTTGCGGTTTGTCGCCGAACGCGCCGAATTTGGAGAAAGCCGCGAGGCAATCTTTGCCGTTACCATTCCTGAAGAACCGGGGAGTTTGCGGAAGTTCTGCGACTGTATTGGCAAGCGCAACCTCACAGAGTTTAACTATCGCATTGCCGACCAACAAGAGGCTCATATTTTTGTGGGCGTCCAAATTGAAAACCGCGCCGATGCAGCCCGGATGCTAGCAACGTTTGAAGGGTGCGGTTTCAAAACCCTAGACTTAACCGATGATGAGTTAACTAAACTACACCTGCGGCACATGGTAGGCGGCCATTCGCCGTTAGCCGATCATGAATTACTTTACCGCTTTGAGTTTCCCGAACGACCGGGGGCGTTAATGAAATTTGTCGGTTCGATGAGTCCCAACTGGAATATTAGCTTATTCCACTATCGCAACAACGGGGCAGATTACGGCCGCATTGTCGTCGGGATGCAGGTTCCTCCCCATGAGATGTCAGAATGGCAAGCCTTTCTCGATACGTTGGGGTACCGCTATTGGGATGAAAATAAGAATCCGGCTTATAAGCTATTTTTAGGATAGAAGCTGAAGGGGGCGGATTTCTCTACAGAATGGTTGAATTGAAATAACAAGCCTCCAAAAATCCCTTTTGCCAGATGCGACGAGTCAAAATCCTGTCTACAGGAAAATATTTACCCAAACAACAAGTGACTGCCCAAGAACTTGAGTCCCGTTTGGGTTTATCTCCGGGTTGGGTGGAGAAAAAATCGGGCGTCTTAGTACGCCACTTTGTTGACGGGGAAACCGCCTCCGAAATGGGCGCATTTGCTGCTAAAGATGCCTTGGTGGCTGCGGGTTTATCCATCAACGAGATTGACTGCATCATCTGTACTAGCGGCATTCCCGAACAAGCCATTCCCTGCACGGCTGCCCTCATCCAAAAACACCTGGGGGCGGGCGACTCTGGTATCCCGGCGTTTGATATCAACTCCACTTGTCTGAGTTTTATCACTGGGTTAGATATGGTGTCTTACCTGATTGAAGCCGGACGCTACAGCCGAGTATTGCTGGTGGCAAGCGAAATTGCAATGGGCTTGGATTGGAACGATAAAGAAAGTTGTACCCTATTTGGCGATGGGGCAGCCGCCGCCATTGTTGCCAAAACGGAGGAGACAGACACCTCGCGCATCCTTGCTTCTAATATGAAAACGTACAGCAAAGGCGCGCACCTCACGGAATGTCAGGGGGGAGGCAATAAGCATCATCCCCAAGCGTATGCTAGCCATCCGGAAACCTTCCTATTTCGGATGGATGGACGAGGGGTTTATCGGCTGGCTTCTGAGAAATTACCCAGGTTTTTTGAGGATTTGTTGCAGGCTTCAGGGTTGAGGATGGCAGATTTGCAACTGGTGATTCCCCATCAAGCGAGTTTGATGGCGATGCGGTTGCTTCGCAAACAGCTAGGCATTCCTGAAGAAAACCTGATGGCGATCGCTCATAATCATGGAAACACGATTGCGGCCTCTGTGCCGATGGCGCTGCATGAGGCGATCGCGCAAGGTAAACTACAAAGAGGCGATCGCTGCATGTTACTCGGCACCTCGGCGGGCTTCTCCGTTGGAGGTATCGTGCTTGAATACTAAGATTTTACTCACAGGAGGACGCGCCCCCGTCACCCTAGAACTCGCCAGACTCCTCGCCAAAGCCGGTTATCCCGTTTTTGTCGCTGAGAGCCTCAAACACCACCTGTGCAGCCACTCAAGGGCTGTCACGCGCAACTTTTGGGTGCCACCCCCCAAATTTGACCCTAAAGGATTTATCAGCGCTTTAATAGAAATCATTCAACAAGAAAAAATTGACTTTCTGATTCCCACCTGCGAAGAGATTTTTTATATTGCTAGCGGGCTGAGTTCTCTGACTCCCTACTGTCAGGTTTTTGTCGAACCCCTAGAAAAACTCAATGCCTTGCATAACAAATGGACGTTTATTCAAAAAGTTGAGGCACTAGGCTTACCCACCCCTAAAACTTGGTTCCTTCAAACCCCAGAAGATCTAAAAGAGGTGTTAGAACGTCCCGTCATTCTCAAACCCGTCTATTCCAGATTTGCCAGTAACGTCCATATTCTGACTCAACCCCTCTCTGCAATTCCAAAGCTAGACCTTCATCCCCAAAAAACCTGGGTGGCTCAAGAATTTATTACCGGAAAACAGTATTGCACGTACAGCATTGCTCATCAAGGTCAACTCACCGCCCATGCTGCCTATCCAGTCGGATATACAGCAGAGAAAGGTTCGTGCATTTACTTTGAATCTATCGAACATCCTCAACTATTGGCTTGGGTAAAAACCTTCGTACAAGCCGAACAGTTTACCGGACAAATTGCCTTCGATTTTATTCAAGCTAAGGATGGCACTCTATACCCTTTAGAATGCAATCCCAGAGCCATTAGTGCAATTCACCTATTTCAATCCTCAGATAAACTAGAACAAGCCTTTCTAAACCCCAAAAATCCACTCGTTCAGCCTCAAACTCAAAAAAATTCTATGCTAGCAATGGCGATGATTCTCTATGGCTTGCTACCTGCCATTGCTACTAATCAATTTCAAGATTGGTTTCGCAAGTTTACCGCTAGCCAAGATGTTATTTTTCAATTATCCGACCCAATTCCATTTTTTTCTCTTTGGCTAGTCTTGCTGCAATTCGGGCAAATTAGTCTAAAATACGGTATCAGCCTCCAGCAAGCTTCGACACAGGATATTGAGTGGAATGGAGAGAACATCCAACAATGACTATCAAGGCTTTAGTTACAGGAGGAACTGGTTTTTTAGGGAAGCAGCTTGCTCTCAGGCTGCATTCGCTTGATTATCACGTTACTGTATTAGGTCGAAATCCACAGATAGGCAAACAACTAGAATCTGAGGGTATCAAGTTTTTGACAATTGACCTCAGAAATACAGTAGCAGTTGTTGAAGCTTGCCACAATCAAGATTATGTTTTCCATTGCGGTGCTTTATCTTCCCCTTGGGGAAAATATCAAGATTTTTACGATACAAATGTTTTAGGAACGCAAAACATAATTCAAGGTTGTAAATTTCA
>JAAHGE010000465.1 GCA_010672635.1 Desertifilum sp. SIO1I2
TAGTAATCGGACTCTTTATAGGCTTGGAACTATTAAAACTGTTGACATCTCTATAGCAAAAATCCTAAACGTAGGAATCTGCCAAAATTCTATTTTTTTCGTCCCGTGGTTGCCAGTTTGCTTGTAGATTGGCATCCCCAGGGACGCACCATTGCTTATGAAAAAAAAACGATTGAAACCAGTGCAATTCGCAAATCGCGAGTCCCTTTTCGGATCGTGCCGCGATTTCAATCGGATTTTAGCAACAGATTTTATAGTTCCGCAAACCCAAAACTAAAGTTAGCCGTGGATTTCATATTCGGGGCTAATTTAACTTTTTAATTTTGAGTAAGTTTGAGTGGTCATCATGCAAATCTTAGGTATTAAAAATATGTCGGGATGCCTCATGAACCGTATCTCCATATTTGTAGATGGAAATAATATGTTCTACGCCCAACAAAAAAATGGCTGGTTTTTCGATCCGCGACGCGTGTTAGAATATTTCACCTCAGAGCCATCCATTGAACTGGTTAACGCCTTTTGGTATACCGGAATTAAAGATGCTCAAGACCAACGGGGATTTCGAGATGCATTAATTAGCCTCGGTTATACCGTCCGCACTAAAATTCTTAAAGAATATTACGACGACAACTCCGGTCGCTATTCCCAAAAAGCCAACCTCGATATAGAAATCGTTATTGATATGTTTAATACGGTCGAACAATACGACCGAGTAGTATTATTTAGCGGGGATGGCGACTTTGAACGAGCCATTGAACTGCTAAGGTCTAAAAATACGCATATAACTGTTGTTTCCACAGAAGGCATGATCGCTAGAGAACTGCGAAATGCCACCGATCGCTATATTGACCTCAACGACCTGCGACCTTATATTGAAAAGTCGGATTATTAGCCCCTTTCCCTTCACTCCTTGATTCGCAGTCCCAGACCTTCCTAGAAAAATTCCTATCGCCGCCGCTACCGTTGGGGAACCTTCTCTGGCTTAGGCGAAAAACCAGTTTCCCCGCTTAAAATATTAATTGTCAATTCTCTTTGATGTTGACCAGTCGCGCACTTATGAACAACCAAGGCTCACCAGACCGTATTATTATTTTCGATACCACGCTTCGCGATGGAGAACAGTCCCCTGGGGCGACCCTGAATGTGGATGAAAAACTGACCATCGCCCGTCAACTGGCGCGACTGCGGGTGGATGTGATTGAAGCCGGGTTTCCCTTTGCCAGTAGCGGCGACTTTGAAGCGGTTCAGAAAATTGCCCAAAATGTGGGTACCGAAGACGGGCCGACCATTTGCGGTTTAGCGAGGGCGACGCGCCAGGATATTCAAACGGCGGCGGAAGCCTTGAAACCCGCTTTTCGGCCTCGGATTCATACGTTTATTGCCACATCGGATATTCACCTCAAGTATAAGCTGAAGAAAAGCCGCGCCGAGGTGTTGGAAATTGCCCCGGAAATGGTGGCGTTTGCGAAGTCGTTTGTGGAGGATGTGGAATTTTCCCCAGAAGATGCGGGCCGTTCCGATCCAGAATTTTTATATCAGGTGATTGAAAGCGCGATCGCCGCTGGGGCGACTACCATTAATATCCCCGATACGGTCGGGTATACTACGCCTAGCGAGTTTGGCGCGTTAATTAAGGGGATTAAGGAAAATGTCCCCAATATTGACCAAGCGATTATCTCCGTTCACGGGCATAATGACTTAGGGCTGGCGGTGGCCAACTTCCTGGAAGCGGTGAAGAATGGCGCAAGACAGCTAGAATGCACGATTAACGGCATTGGCGAACGGGCGGGAAATGCGGCCTTAGAAGAATTGGTGATGGCGTTGCACGTCCGCCGTCAATACTATAATCCCTTCTTCGGTCGTCCGGCGGAGTCGGAGGAACCTCTAACCCAGATTGATACGCGCCAAATTTACAAGACTTCTCGCCTGGTATCCAGCTTAACTGGGATGCTGGTACAGCCGAATAAGGCAATTGTTGGGGCGAATGCTTTTGCCCATGAGTCGGGAATTCACCAGGATGGGGTTCTCAAAAATAAGTTGACCTATGAGATTATGGACGCCCAATCGATTGGGTTAACCGATAATCAGATTGTCTTGGGTAAACATTCCGGGCGCAATGCCTTTCGCACTCGGTTGCGGGAGTTGGGGTTTGAGTTGAGTGAGGATGAGTTAAATAAGGCGTTTGTCAAGTTTAAGGATTTGGCAGATAAGAAGAAAGAGATTACCGATTGGGATTTGGAGGCGATCGCCAACGACGAAATTCAACAAGCCCCCGAACTGTTTCGGTTAGAATTAGTACAGGTATCCTGCGGCGATCGCTCTAGCCCAACCGCCACTGTTACCGTCCGCACCCCCACAGGCGAAGAACTCACCGATGCAGCCATTGGGACGGGGCCGGTAGATGCGGTGTATAAAGCGATTAACCGCGTCGTGAACGTTCCCAACCAGTTAATTGAGTTTTCCGTACAGTCGGTGACGGCGGGGATTGATGCAATTGGAGAAGTGACGATTCGCCTAAAATATGAGGATCGCGTCTTTTCCGGTCATGCGGCGAATACTGATATTATCGTCGCTTCCGCCCATGCCTATCTCAGCGCCCTGAATCGCTTGTATGCGACTCTGCACAGCGATAACCGGATTCATCCCCAAGCGGAGATGGTAGAAGCGATCGCACCTTAATCTGATTTTGCCATAACCACTAGACGCCGATCTGAGGATCGGCGTTTGGCGTTTTAGGGGCTTTTTTGGGACAAAGGTTGTTCAACAGAGTAGGGTTGGGTAGACACAGAAGAGTCAAAACGGATATGTGCGATCGCAATTCCAAAGGTTAGCACGACTCCTGCCCATCCATGAATCAACCCGACAGCACTGGTTAGCGTGGCTTCCGCTAGAATTAAAACGGCTTTTTTAGAAATCTGCATCTGGGTTCTTCCAACTCAATGATGCAGTTGTAAAATTTCGGGGATTCCCGAAGGCAAGCAACGCTCAAAAGCGTTATCCTATCTGCATTCGGGTACTTTCGAGGAGGGGTTTCGGTATCGGGAATCCGAAACTTTCCCGAAACTTTTTCGGTTCTGTCTGCGAGTGGCGGTAACGTCAACCGGGTTGATGGGTACATCCGATAGCCCGACTGGAGTTTAAAGCGCCGTCGGAACATTTCGGGTTTTGTCTGCGAGTGGCGGTAACGCAAATCGGGTTGATGGGTAAATCCGATAGCCCGCCTGGAGTTTGAACCCCCGTCGGGTGGACTTAACCTAACTCACCCGCTTTCTAGGTTCTTTGATTTCCCGTAACCTCTGTTTTACCTAGCCTTTGTCAATCTGATGCCGAAGAAGATGTCTCATGGCCCTATCCCGAAGAAACGCGTCAAGCTATTAGTTGAAGCCTTGCTAGACTATGAGCAAAATCAGAGCGATCGCATTAGTAATCTTAAGGTTTCGTGGGCTAAAAATGGTAAGCCGCATCTAGTGGTTAACACGACACTGCAAGCGCTACGCTACCTAGTAGGCGACAAAGACGGATTTAAACCTACGCCTAACACATCCGAGAAGCAACTCAAGAACACGATTGGCGAACATCTCAACAACGATTTAGGTAAGTTTCTAGAAATCCTAGAGGATCATCGGGGCAAGGAAACACGCGGATCTGAAAATTGGAATTTTACCCTGAAACTTTGGAGTAAGGATAATCCGGCGGAGAACCTGCAAAAACTAGAGAATCTATGGCAAACTAAACAATCTCCCCAGTCTCTTGCAAGTTCACCGCCAACGGAAACTTCCCCAGTTATACCCGCTGCTAAACGAGATGCGATCCTCTGTTTAGAACGCCTTCCAGAGGTTCCGGTGTGGGTGGGGCGCGAGGAGTTGATAGAAGCGTTAAAGGCGAAAATCCTCGCCCCCGAAACTTCCCCGAAGGTGGTGGCGCTAATTGGACAGGGGGGAATTGGGAAAACGAGTTTGGCGGTTAAACTGCTGGAAGCTTTGGGCGTACAGTTGCAACCTCCCGGTTTAGCGGATGGCTGCGTTTATGACTCGGCGTTGTATTTCAAGGTGAGTCAGGGGAGTAGCTTTGATGATGTGGCGGCGTTTTTGCTAGAGGCGTTGGGGGTTGAAACAGCAGAACTCTTGAAAACGGCTGAGGCGAAGATTGCTAAGATTTTGGCGGTGCTAACCCAGAAACGTTCCCAGAAACGTTGTTTGCTGGTGCTGGATAACTTAGAAGATATCCTCCATCCGCCTAGCAATCCAGAAGCGGGGAAAGCAATTTCTCCAGAATGGGGCGAGTTGTTGCAAAGTTTCGTCTACAGTCGCCATTGTTCGACAATCATTATAACCAGTCGCGAGCTTCCTGTGGATTTGGCAGATCGTCGGAGTCCCAATCCTAAACCGAATCCTAAATTAGTGAAAGTTTGTCCTGTAGACGGGGTTGCGAAGATCACCTGGGCTGCTTGCCCCAAT
>JAAHGE010000466.1 GCA_010672635.1 Desertifilum sp. SIO1I2
ATGATTCGCACAGTAGCTCTAGTGGAGACTCGACTCAAGGCAGCAGCCATAGTTATAGCGAGTCAGAATCCAGTTATAACCACGACAGCAACTCTCCTGGGTATGAGTATACGTCTAGTAACAATAACAACTATATCTCCGAATCTAGCTCCACTTGGGATAGTAGCAGGGTTGAATATCAAGGAAGCAGTTATAGTTTTGGAGACTCACAATCACATTCTCAATCGTCTGGCGGCAACTCTACCAGCACCTCTACCTACGAAACTAACTGGAAAAATAGTTCCGACTGGGAAAGTAGCTCTAGTCGAGTCAATTACGAAGGTGACAGCAGTCGAGAAGACTATGGACTCAGTGAATCCCGCAGTCAAAGTAGCTACATTACTGACGACTATACCTCTAGCAGCACTCGCGAGACTTACTCAGTGAGTAAATCTCAATATCAAAGTAGCTACAGTGGCAGTTCTTCAACTTCCAGCACTCAGCACAAACAACGTTGGGGAGATAATAACCACTCAGAAATTCGTTACGACAATGGCAATTGGTCTAAGACTCAACATTCTACCTCTAATTCGTTTTCCAGTGAATCAGACTGGGATAGCAGTCGTGGAAGCTCGTCTAAATCTATTAGCAAAGCTTGGAGTTCTTCGTATAGCGAACAGCACTGGGATGGGGGTTACAGTTGGACGTTGCAGGTTACTGGTTCCGAGCGGGAATACGGCTATACAGGTAGCTCCTATTTTGATCGGGGTAAGAGTTGGATGTGGAGCATTAGTGGCTACCACTTGGATAACGGCTACAGTGTGTTGACTAAGAGTTGGTGGAACCATAGCTGGGATAACGGTAGCAGCAGCTATGAGTCTGATTTTAGTCAAGAAGAGTCTAACTCTGGTGGTAGTTCAGATTCTGGGAGTTCGGGTTCTAGTGGTGGGAGTTCGGGTTCTAGTGGTGGGACTTCAGGCTCAGATTCTGGGAGTAACGGTTCTGATGGTAACAACTCTGGTTCTGGTGGTTCTGATTCTAGTAATGACAATCCTGATGTAACTGATAGCGCGCCTGATGACAGCGAACAACCGGATGAGAGTGATGAACCCGATGAGAATGATGATACGCCTGATGACGACCAACCAGATGAGAGTGCTGAACCTGATGAGAACGATGATACGCCTGATGACGACCAACCAGATGAGAGTGCTGAACCTGATGAGAACGATGATGATGACCAGCAGTTAGATGACGAATCTGATGACGAACCGCCACTTGAGGATTATTCTTGGCAGGATTTTCTCGAAGGACTGCAACAAGCAGCACGTCTAGGTCGAGATGCGGTTCTAGATTTTCTCAAAGGGTTTCTTTACCAACTACTCAAGAATAACAGCCTTGGGCTTGAGGATCTCACTGACCCAGGGGGCGTAGAAGCACGAGCGCGAGTTGAAGAACTGATTGAAGCAAGTTTAGCTGCTCAACTTGGAAGAGGGACTGCTGATGTTCTGGGCATTTTACAGGGAATACTAGAAATTTTATCGGGAGCAGGAACCACTACTGGAGGCACGTTGACTGCAAATCCAGCACTGGTGGCTGGAGGGGTGGCACTGGCAGCACATGGACTGGTGGTGGCGGGGGTGAGTGCTCGAGATTTGGTTGAGGTGTTGCTTCAAGTTCTTCGGATGACTTCTGGGGGAGGAAGTGAACCTTCTGAAGAAAGAAGTTTAGATGAGCAGTGGGGCGATGCTAGGGAACCGGATGGAGGGATTAAAGATTTTGAACAAGTCAATGGAACAACCATCAAAAATCCCGAACTTCAAATTCTCGAACCAGGACAACAAGCTTTACCTTTGAAAAAAGGCAAAAAGTATATATGGGCTGTTGATGAATCTGGTAATTTGAGGATTGGTGAGGAAGTAGAAGTTGGTCCGGGACAAAAACTCGGTCATCCAACTCTTGTGGATGGTGGGAAAGCTCGTGTAGCGGGGGAAATTAAATTTAATGAAGTAACAAAACAATGGAGAATTAATGATAGTTCTGGTAGATATAGTCGTGGGCGTTCTCCACGGCAGCGCACTGAAATTTTAAATAACGTTCAGCAATTATTTCGTGATGCAGGTCTTAACGTAGGAGTAAAATCTTAAATGGTAACTTCCGATCAAAAAATAAAAACCTTTTTTGAAGGTTCAATATTTGATATAGATGACGAGAATACAATCGATACTTTTTTGAAGGATTACTCAGACCAAAAAGTAATTCAATGCTTATTTGATAAGTTAAAGTCTTTATCTACTGAAAGATATAGTGATGAACCTTCATGGCTATTAGGACGAATTTTTGGGAGGAGTTCAAATAAATACTCTGTTGACACACAATTGTTTCCATTGTTAAAGACTTGTACCCTTAATGAAAAAAAAGTATACTTGAATTTTTTATCAGGGTATTTTGATTATGGAGAACCTGATGTTGAGATCATAGTGAAAATCGCAGAAGACATTGCATATATAATTGCTAATCCTGATGATTTAAAATGGGATCTAGAGACAATAGCTTTAGGAATTGAAGTAGTTTTTCTTGCTTATTTAAGTAATGAGCAGTTATTTCATGTGGATAAAATAATCGGAAATAAACTCATACAAATGTTAAAAACTTTTAAGGCATATCTATCGAGTTTTTTTCCTGAATCTCGAGTTCACCAGTTACTTTTAAGAGAGTTTAATGAGTAGCCCTCCTCCAGCAATACCAGTACAATCTAACCGGGGAAGACCCCGATAGCGATGGAGTGCAGTGGAGTTTATTAACTGCGCCTGTAGGGATGAGTATCGACCCCCAACGCGGCACCCTGCACTGGATGCCGACTGCCGAACAAGTAGGCAAACATCAGGTAGAAATTCGCTTGCTAGATGCTGTTGGCGCCTATACCGTTCAAGCCTTTTCTTTGGAAGTTAGAGGAGTCAATACCTCACCCCTGATTCTCTCCGTACCCCCCACTCTAGCTGCGATCGCCAAACCTTACAGCTATGCGGTACTGGCTAACGATGTAGAAAACGATTCGCTCACCTTCAGCTTAGTCAATCCTCCAGAGGGAATGACCATTAATCCCCATACGGGTTTAATCAACTGGACTCCTGCGTCTAACCAAGTCGGTTCGCACAATATCTCGATTCTGGTTGAAGATAGCCAAGGCGGCAGCGTTACGCAAAACTTCACGGTTGTTGTCGCTCAAACTGCGCCCAATTTAGCACCCACCATTACTTCTACACCCGCCTTTGTGGGTGCTGTCGGGGAACTCTATCGCTACAATGTCGCAGCTAGCGACCCGGAAGGTCAAGCTTTAACTTATCAACTCATCGAGAAGCCTGAGTGGTTAACGATTAACTCGACTACAGGTGAAATCACTGGAACGCCTCCAACTACGGGGACTTATCAAGTGGTTGTTAGCGCAACTGATGCTTTAGGATTAGGTGGAGCGCAGCGATTTTTCCTCAATGTCACCGCCAATCAAGCGCCGACGATTACCTCGACTCCTCCACAGGTAGCAACACCTAATCGACCCTATCGTTACGATGTAAGAGCTACGGATGCCAATGGCGACCCTTTAACTTATAGCTTAACCCTGCCGCCAGAAGGCATGACCATTGACTCGCTCGGTCGCCTAGTTTGGAGGCCTCAAAGTCAGCAGGTCGGCAATCATGCCATTGAGATTATCGTTAAAGACACTCACGGCGCTACAGCAACTCAGCAGTTTAACTTAAACGTCCAAGCCGATACCGTTGCCCCGCAAGTTAGAGTGGAAGCGAGTATTGCCCCTGTAGGAGTGGGAGAAACCGTAACTTTCTGGGTGTCTGCAACCGATAACGTCGGGGTTGAGTCCGTGCAACTGACCGTTAATGGTACCCCAGTGGTCCTCTCTCCCGATGGTACTGTCAAACAGACCTTTAATACTCCAGGCGATGTCACCCTGGTTGCTACCGCTACAGACCGGGCTGGGAATGTTTCGACAACGACCAAAACCCTGACCGTATTTGATTCTAGCGATACAGAAGGTCCGGTTGTTGCCCTAACGCCGTTTGCCGATAATCCTTTAATTACCGCCCCCATTGCCATCAAAGGTACCGTTAGCGATCCTAACCTGGTTTCCTATACGCTAACGGCGATTCCGATTGCGGGCGGGCAACCGATAGAACTGTTTAAGGTAACGGGCAATACTACGATTATTGATGGCAACCTGGGTATCTTTGACCCCAGTTTATTGCCCAATGACACCTATATTCTCCAACTGGCAGCCACAGATACTGGAGGCAATACCAATATTACTGAGATGTCAGTAGATGTAGGAGGAGACTTAAAGTTAGGCAACTTCCGCCTCTCGTTCACAGACCTACAAATACCCGTTAGTGGGATTCCCATCAGCGTCACCCGCACCTACGATTCTCTCAATGCCAATACAACCGATGATTTTGGTT
>JAAHGE010000467.1 GCA_010672635.1 Desertifilum sp. SIO1I2
GTTTCAATCCCTAAAAGGGATTAGGTTTGATTGCAATGAAGGTGGCTGGCGTATTGCGCGAGCAACTAGGGCTGTTTCAATCCCTAAAAGGGATTAGGTTTGATTGCAATTCAGAAGTTCGCGCCAAAGTTCGCCAGGATTTGCTAAAGGATATCTGTTTCAATCCCTAAAAGGGATTAGGTTTGATTGCAATGTGTCTTGGGGATGCTCAAGATGATCCGTGCTGGGTTTCAATCCCTAAAAGGGATTAGGTTTGATTGCAATGCTAAAGATAATCCCTTGCCCCCGGTAGTAACCGTTTCAATCCCTAAAAGGGATTAGGTTTGATTGCAATGATAGAATTCAAGGAGGGAAACATAACCCTTCGGGCAAAAGTTTCAATCCCTAAAAGGGATTAGGTTTGATTGCAATAGCGGGAAGCTAGAACCCTTGACTTATTTAGTTTTCCAGGTGCGTTTGCGCGAGGCTGCTCTAAATGTACCATAGTTTTCCAGAAAGCAAAAGCCAAAATCGCCAAAAACCTTACCCCGTATGGAGCGCGACCTTCTAAGAGCAGCGATCGCACTCCCGACCAAGCCCAGCAAGAGCTACAAGCGATCGCGCTATTGCCAGCAAAACCACACCCACCCCCTCGCGCCACCTATCCCCCAGAAACCTGTACCCGCTTCACCCGATCGATCCAACCCCGATAGCGTTCCAGAATCTCAGAATAGGGAGTCATCGGATCTGAAAGCAACTGAAACATCGGCGGCGGGAAGCCCCCTCCCCAGACTTGGTGGAGCCATTTAGCGATCGCTTGTCGCGCAAAAAACTCAATCAACAAGCGCTTCTGGCGAGGAAACGCATAATTAGACAACTCCAACAGCGCCACCGCATCCGCTTGGCGGCGAACCGTAAATTGCGCGATCGCCTCCCTTATGTTTCCTTGCGCCTCCGCCAACAACTCGCCAAACACCACCACATCCTCCAACGCCGCATTGCAGCCTTGTCCCAAAGACGGCGAAACCGCATGAGCCGCATCGCCCATCAACAACACCCGATCCCCCTGATGGTAGCGGTTGCAGCGTACCGAAACCACCTCAGACACCGGACGTTGGGCAAACGCCTCCGCATCCGCCTCGCCCATCACCGCCCCCAACTCCGGACAATAGGTTTGGAAGAACTGCAAAACCTCCTGAGCCGAACCCAGATCCCGAACCTGCCGTTGCTCTCGCGGAAAATGGAGAACGCCCGCCATCGTCCCATCCCCCCGATCTAACATCAGGACGACTCCCCCGGTTGCCAACTGCCAAGAATGCAGATACCCCGGACGCAAATCGACCCATTCCGGGACGTTCTCCAGGGCAACAACCAGGGACTTATAGGCATTTGTTTCAATTTGAGTTTCGCACTCAAAACCCTCTTGAAGGCTCATCTGTTGGCGGATTTGCGAGTTCGCCCCATCCGCCCCAATCAGCACCTCATAGCGAACCGTCTTCTGGGGGGCCGCCGCCGGTTGTAGCGTCAGGGTTTGGCGGGCAAAATCCACTGTCTGACATTCGCACTCAAACTCAACTTGCAGCCGGGGAGGGGAGTAGCGTCGGGTTAACTCATCGAGGAGAGCGATCGCCAGTTGGGTGCGATCGAGAGTTAACAGGGGTTGCGCGCGCCTTCTAGCCTTCGGCTTTCCCCGTTGGGGATGCATCACCGATCCCTGCATCTCCTGCGTGATCGCCCTCACCGCTTCCGCCAACCCGTCCACCTGCTGCAACGCGTGCATCCCGCGCGCGCTCAAGGTTAACGGAAAAGTCCGGACTTTTGAGAATTCTACCTGACGCGGATCTCGACGGCGTTCGTAAATCCGCACCTGGTACGCCGGATAATGTTGTAGCAGATAATGAGCCAGCAACAAACCGCTAGGGCCCGCACCCACAATGGTAATTGGTTCAACCATGACTTTCTGTAGAATAACCTAAACTTAGAAAAGTCTAGTCTCCATCCCCATTGAAGCAAACGCTATTCCGAGAGATCGCTTTCCCCCATTGGTAACTCTCGGTGAGGCCACAACAAGCGCAACCCCATCAGCGCAAACCCCAACGCCGCGATCGCCTTAACAAACTTGGTGGGGAATAACTGCGCCGTACCGCTACCCACTAACACCCCCAAAAAACTCGCTAGCAACAAAGCCGCCGCCGTTCCCAAAAATACCGCCTTCGGGGACTTCGACTGACCGCTCAGAGCGATCGCCGCCAGTTGACTCTTATCGCCCAACTCCGACAAAAACACCGCGATAAAACTCAAACTCAATAAATTCCAATCCACCATTACAGATTCACCACATCCCACAACAACAGCACGCTAATCCCCAGCAAAATCGCCCCCGACGCCGTTTCTAACACCTGTGGCGACAAGCGACGCGATAACCACCGCCCCAACAGCACCCCAATTAAACTCGTGGCAATTAACGCACAAGCCGCCCCCATAAACACCACCCAAGGGGCCTCCGACTCCGCACTCATCAACAGCGTTGTCAGTTGAGTTTTATCGCCCAACTCAGCCAAAAAAATAGTGACGAATGTCGAGACAAACACCTGAAAACCCGACCCTTGGCGTCTCGGCTGGGTTATCGGGCGATCGCTCTGGTTACTTGCAGGAAATGGAGAATTCAAAGGACTACTCGCAGATGAAGTTGCAATCGGTGAATCGACTTTCACGAGGGGTTCTGTGTAATTTTCATATTTTGTTCATTTTACCAGGCTTCATTAAGTCTGCTGGTACAGTGTGGCTCACCATTGGGGATTCGTCATTAACAATGTGGTCGCATTCGCCGAACTCAAAGGCTTGGCAAACAAATACCCCTGACCATAATCGCAGCCTAAATATTTTAAGCGGGCCAACTGTTCCGGCGTTTCCACCCCCTCAGCCACCACCGTCATATTCAGATTGTGAGCCAAAGTAATAATCGTCTGGACAATTTCCCAACTCTCCTCCTCAAACGTGGTTCGCCGAATAAAAGATTGGTCAATTTTTAGCGTATCCACCGGCAGATAGTGCAAGCGCCCCAAAGAAGAATACCCCGTCCCAAAATCATCAATACTCAGTTGAATTCCCAGGGCCTTTAGTTGTTCGAGCAATTCAATCGTCGCATCCACATTTTCCATCAACCCGCTTTCAGTAATCTCCAACTTCAGATAGCGACTGTCTACCCCCGTTTCGTGCAAAATTAACTGAATTTGCTCCTTCACCCGCAACTGCATTAACTGAATGGCTGATAAATTCACCACCATCGTCACCGGAACCGCTTGGGGAAAGCTTTCTTGCCACGCCCGCAACTGACAGCAGGCTTCGCGCAAAATCCACCAACCCAAGGACGTAATTAGCCCCGTCTCCTCAGCTAAGGGAATAAACTCCACCGGCGAAATCATTCCCCGTTGGGGATGCAACCAGCGAACCAAGGCTTCAAAGGCAGATATTTTGCCATCCACCAGCGAGACTATCGGCTGATAGTCTAGGCGAAACTCGCTTTGAACTTTGCTATCCGACCACGGGGGAGGCGGATCGCTCATCGTGGAGAGAGCGCTGGGATCGACAGGAAACCCACCCGCCGGATTATCGGCGTAGAAAGTCGCGCGGCGAATCGCTCGATCGAGGTTGAGATCGCTTTGGGCGATCGCTCTGCGTAAATCCGTTTCCAACTGCAACAAGCCCAACGCCTCTCGATACAGATTGCGATTAAATAAAGCAAAGGGCACCTTACCCCGCGCTTTCGCCTGATACATGGCAATTTCTGCCTCTCGAAGAATCATTTCCGGTTGGCGACCCCCGCGAGACCCGGTATGTTGGGTCAAAGAAGAATAAATTGCATAGGGAGAGGTATCCAACCCCATCGGCGTCACGCTCTCAGCGCCTTCTGTCGCCTCTGCTGCATCTACACTAGCCCAAGGTGTAGCAGAGGCCGCAATCCCAATACTGACGCTGCAAAACACCTCCTGTCCGTCAATGGATAAAGGCACCGATAGCAAGGCGTAGATTTGTTCGGCGACTTGAATTGCATCGTCTAGGCTATCGAGATTTTCCAGCAAAATCGTAAAGGTATCGCCGCTAAAGTGCGCTAGGGTAAACAATTGCAGCCCCGTCTCTTCTGCTTTTGGGTTGAGTTGGGTTTCTAAGCTAGCCTGCATCTGCGCCGCGATCGCCACCAGCAGTTGATCGCTGAGACTATGACCGCGATGGGAGTTAATCACCTTATAGCGGTCGAGTTCAATAAACAGCACGGCAAATTGGTACTGGCTATCCCATTTAGCTCTCGCCGTGGCTTGTTCCAAACGCTGTAACAGCAAGGCTCGGTTGGGCAATCCCGTCAAATTATCATAAAAAGCCTGTTTCCACAGTTGTTGCTCGCTCACGCGCAAGCGATCGCGCATCTTCAGGCGTTCTTGAATCACCTCCCCTCCCACAAT
>JAAHGE010000468.1 GCA_010672635.1 Desertifilum sp. SIO1I2
TCCATAGCGGTTGTCTCAAGCCCTCTAGCCTAGGTTGATTGCCAGTTGATAATGGCGATAAACTGACAGATTATTTTACTCGATTCCTCATCAAAAGACTACAACCGGAAGTTTGAGCGATCGCGTGAGAAATTTGACCTTTTTGAAGGAAAATCCCACTTTGTACGGAGGCAATTTTGTAAATTTTGCGAACTTTTGATGAAGTTCCTTTGAAGGCGATCGCGATCGGTTCATTCCATAAAACTAATCAGCTTGAGAGAATCGGGTTTGGCGATTAACTCTTTAGCGAGTAAGTAGCCTGTAATTGTCCAGGTTTGAAACTTCCGCGCTTCTTTGCCAATTAACCGACCATTTTTGCCATCATAGTATTCCGGCCAGCCATCAATCAACAACCGTTGTTCGGCAATTTCAATGGCTTGATGTGCCAATTCTTCTCGCCCCGTTTTAATGGCGGCGGCGGCAAACATCCACAGCAAAACCGGCCAACTTCCGCCATTATGATAAGACCAGGCACGATTTTTAGGATCGCACCCCGTCAGCAATTGCCACTCGAGATCGTCTAAAGCGGGATAGCATAATTTCAAGGGCATTTCAGCCACCAGATCGTCCCAGCGATGGGTAATTAATTCCATAATGGCTTGGGATTGCGGTACGCTCGCTAAATCGGCAATAATTGCCATCAAGTTGCCCAGGGTAAAGAAGCGACAATCGAGTTGAGAGGGGCCTAAATTTCCAGCTAAATAACCGCCCGTTGGGGGCAACCATTTAGAGAGCCAATCAAAGGGAATGGATTCGGAATAGATATTATATTGATTGAGCGCTTCTTCGCCGTATTCTTCAACGCGATAGCGATAAATTTCGTTGAGGCGATAGTTATCTAACCAATATTCTTCGCGAATGTGTCGGGCGAGGGGAGCAATACGGGTATTAACAGCTTGCAGGAATGATTTATTTTCTTCATTAACCAAAAATAATTCCTGTGCAGAACGCAAGGCTGCATAGAATAGGGATTGAATTTCTAGAGGATGTCCGGCTATTCCCAAGCGACGATCGATCATGCACGCGCCATCGGGAACTAGTAGGGTTGGGTAAATATCGAAGCGCGAGACTAAACATAAATCCAAAATCAAGCGAATTCCCCGTTGAAAGTCGGGGCGATGGGCTAAACCAATATCTCCTGTGGCTTTAACATAGGCCCGCAGCAGAATCAGCCACCATAAACTAGAGTCTACAGGGGTAACTCGACCAATAGCGCGATCGCCAAAATCCGCTTTTAAGATTTGTTCGCCATTTTCAGTCGTCACCTTAAAGCTTGCAGGCATTAAGCCAAAACCGGGTTGAAAGAAGTCAAATTGTCTTTCTTTGACTTGCAAGCGCAGGGTTTTCTCTAGAAAATTCTGGACGATCTCATTTTGTCCGCGAATTAAAAACACGAGGGCAGAAGAGACAAAATCTCGGATAAAGCACTGATCGTAATTGAGCGATTCCACATCCGGATCGCAAGCGGCTACAGTACCAATGGGACGATTTTGAAAGTAAAAAACAGATTGCTCTAGAGCAGTATACGCTTTGGCTATCAAATCCGGCTGATCTTGCATTGATTCTCCTCACGATCTGGACTATATACCGAAACTTTAAAAGATTACTCCCTGCTGAAAAGATTAACCTGACTGTTTTCTCAAAACCAACTCCAGCACTAAAGCTGCACTCCTCTGGCAGAAAGGAGAGACGTTCTTGAGGGAACGCCTCTAGGGAAAAAGAATTAAACGATTTTTTACATTGTGCTTAAGCTATTTTTGGCTTCTTGGGCGACTTGTTGCACCTCATCATGCGTCAACTTTTCTAAGGTTGTATGGGCTTCTGAGGTGCCTAAGCGATGTAGTGCTTGCACCACCCGGTAGCGAATTTGCCAGTCTGGGTTGGTGGCAAAAGGGATGAGTAAGGAGACGGCGCGGGGATCTCCGAGTTCGCCTAAAGCGCTAATAGCGGCGGTTTGTTCGAGTTCAGTTGAAGCACTTAAGCCTTGTTTGAGTAGATCGAACGCCCGCAAATCTCCGAGTTCGCCTAATGCGGCGAGAATGCTAAATTTCACCAACCACTCGGAACTTTCTTGATAGATTTGTTCGAGTTCGGGGTAGGCTTCGGTTAAGCGGAGTGCGCCGAGGGAGTCGGCGGCGGCGGCTTTGACATCGGCTTCAGGATCGTTAAGGAGGCGATCGCGCAACAGTTCTAAAGCCACTTGTCGATCTTGTTCGCCTAGGCTGGAAACTTGACTGACAGCCGCATAGCGAACTCTGACATTAGGATCGTTTGTTGCAGGTTGAATCATCTCAAACGCGATCGCCGGATCGAGTTCGCGCAGTTGGTTAACGCCCCGCAAGCGATCGCCATAATCATCCGAACTTAATAATTGTTGAACCGATTCAGGTGTAACGCTCATGCTTTTTTTATGATTTTTCCCTTAAAGAGGTTGCTTAAACAAAATGCTGACTAAGCTTTAACCATTGAGCGAATAATATCGCCACGGGTGAGAATTCCCACTAAAGTTCCCGCTTCATCGAGTACCGGAAGGCGACGAATATTCCGTTCGTGCATCAGCTTGGCAGCGTCTTTTAAGGGTCGATCGGCTTCAATCGTAATGGGGCGATCGCTCATCACCTCTGCCACGGTTAACCCCATTGCTTTGTGCAAGTCTTTTTCATAGGTGGCGGGATTTTGCAGAAAAATCACGCTATCGAGCAGCATAATATAAGGCGGTGGCGTCACTCCCGTTTCTTGCCAGAGCAGGTCACTTTCGGAGATTACACCAATTAATTTGCCTTCTTCGACCACCGGAAGCCCGCTAATGCGATGTTCGGCGAGGGTGTTAATGGCTTGCTGGAGGGTGGTTTTGGGGTTCACCACCACCGGATCGCGGGTCATCACGTCAGCAACAAGTTTGGGCATACGTGCTTACAACTCTCAAAATTAGCAGTCAACGCTTCAATTTTAGGAGATTGTGGGGAACAACCGAATCTACATCGGCAGTTGGCAAAACGTTTCTAAGATCGTAATGCAATGGGCGATCGCGCCTAAATGGGCAATTTCATAGCCGTGGGTGTTCTGGGTGGGGAAGGCTAAACAGGCGGCTTTGGGAACGCAACCAAATTTCATGGCGATCGATCCATCGCTACCAAACCCGCTAATCACCGCCAGTTGCACGGGAATTTCTGCCATTTGCGCTGCGAGTTGCAATTGTTGATTCAACCCTTCATCATAAATGCCGTAGCCATCTTGAGAGAGTAAAACTGGGGCCTCGCCGTCTTCAATGGGATATTCTGGCGCTAGGGGACAAATTTCTAAGGCAATTAACGCCTCTAAGCGCTGGCGTTGGGCAAAGTATAGCGCGCCAACGGCCCCAACTTCCTCTTTAGCGGAGGCGACGAGGTAAATATCAATGGCTGGTTGTTTCACCCGTTCTGCTAAGGCTAAAAGAATCGCTACCGAGGCCTTATTATCTAGGGTATAGCTGGCAATGTAATCTTTGAGGCGGATCGGGCGCTTGCGATGTTTGCCAATTACCACGCGGGTTCCCGGACGAATTCCCGCCGCTTCTAATTCCTCTGGGGTGCATTTGGTTTCTATCCAAGCATCTTCCCACAAGAGCGGCAGATCGGTTTGTTGGGCTTTCTGGGGCGATTCGTGGGAGACATGGCGAGAACCAAAACTGAGGATACCGCTTAAGGTAGCGCGATCGCCCAATAAATCAACGACGCCTTCCCCATACACCCAGGGAAACGCGCCGCCGAGTTTGCGGACTTCGACTTTTCCCGCTTCCCCAATGGTTTTGACAATTGCGCCAATTTCATCCTTATGAGCGGTAATGGCGATCGCTCTTTGGGAGTCTTTTCCCGGTATCCTAATAATCAGATTGCCCGCCGCATCTAAGTTGGCTTCTACCTGCATACTCGCCAAGCGACTCAGCAAAAACCGATCGATTTCCCCTTCTACTCCACTCGGCGAATGCTGCAATACCAATTCTTCAATCGTTTCAAACAGGCGATCGTAAATCTCACTCATATCCATTTAGCAAAACAGTTCTATTCCATGATGCGTTAAACAAACTTTGTCGTCCTGAAATACGAGGTTGACGAATTGCGATCGCGGCGTTCCCCAGAATCTCTCAGTCTTCGCGATCGCAAATAATCATAGCCATTAAGACCGGTATAATATGGATAGAAACCTAGCAACTACAGGGTTCCTAGCTCAAACCTAAATCTTCTCTAACTCCCGTCCTAGGGAAAAGGATTGAGAGTCAGGGGACGTACACAACTCGTTTAGACTTACTCTATACAAATGAGCGCAAACAACTCAGAAAGTTCAGTCGTCAATCATCATTTACTTAACGAACCCAAAGCAGAGGATCGTAACAAAAGCAAAGGCGACGCTAG
>JAAHGE010000469.1 GCA_010672635.1 Desertifilum sp. SIO1I2
GAAAAAGTAACCACTGCCAACCCCCTAGGGTCCAACTTAAATATCCCACAAAAGCGGCCCCCAAGGTGGCACTATCATTGAGGGTGGTCTGTTTGCGCCAAGATAGGGTAAAGACGACTAAAATTAGGGTAGCAGCAAGCTGCACGATTAGAGATGTGACATCCATCTCCAAGAAAGATTTCAGCAGCATATACCCCCCAAGGGGAATAAATAAATTATCCAGTCCCCTCCAAGCGATCGCTTCAAGTAACATGACTAATAGACCCAGTGTCATCGAAATCAGTAACGTTTCGATCCTTCCCACCTGGGTAAATAACAATAGCGGTACGTGGGTACTCAGAAAGGCGAGGGTAAAAAAGGCAAAAGAACCCTCCGCACTTTTGTTCCCCTCTGAGGTGGTATAGGGATGCAAACCATAGCGAATGCCAATTAAAGCGGCCAGGGCGTCGGCTAAGGTTAAAATCAACATGGGAATGCCAAATAAAATCGGATTCCCCTGAGATAGACTAAAAATTAGTGCAACGGCAATCGGAAAATAAATTTCCCCTAGCGATTCTCGCGATACCCCATGCGTGACGCTACCCAGTTGTCGATTGAAAGGCTGAATCAGCTTAACCGATAATAGTAAACTAACGGCTAAAATCGCCAGCAAAATTACCGGCCACTGGGAAGAAAACAGCCACGGGAAACTTAACGTCACCCCTCCCATACCAATGTGCAAACATTTTCGCACCCATTCGGGATGGGGAGAAAAACGACGTTGATAAACGCGCAAACCCGTCATTAATCCGCCTAAAATAGCAAGGACTAAACCGATACCTAGCCAGGGAGAGATGATGGGAGGTTGAGACGCGAGTATCATGATAATGCCTAACAGGAGTAACTTGAACTACGGCTATCTAAAACAAAATTCCTCACGCCAATTGCTTCTTCAAGATTAAAAGCACTATAAAAAAATGCCTTATCCTGTTGGTGTAAAGATTGCGCCAACTCGGCAAGCGAACGCACGGTAGAATACATCTGTTCCGGACAGCGACGCGGTGCTAGCATATTCCAATAGGCGATTCTGCCACCGGGACGGGCAGCTTGCACCAAACGTTGCAAGAGTTGCTGATAGTTTTCAACAGACATATACTCAAAAATATCGCTGAGATTATAGCGATCGATGGTATTGTCGCCCATTTCGTCTAAAAAAGACTCGACAGAACCGCAGTGCCATTCTAAAGCTGATAAATGACTCCGAATTGCCTCAAAATTTTCCGGTCGCAAATGATACGGCAATGCAGTTAGGTGCTGTCCGGTTAAAATCCACTGTAGGTAAGGGTTGAGGGCAGGATTGAGGGTTGTTAAAGCATGGGTTGTTCGTGATAAAATTTGCTCGGCAACGCTGCCTTCTACGTAATTAAAGAAACTGGGATGGCGTCCTAAGTTCCCCATCACAAAACGGGAGAAAAATAGGCGGAACATCCAACGCCACTGGGGGGTATTCCAAACGGTTTGGTAATAGTGCTGTCGCGCCTCTAGGGATTTATCCTGCAATAGGTGTAAAATGCGATCGCGCCCATGCACCCCAGGCAAGACGTAACGGCGAAAAATCTGAAAATATTGTTCAAATTTACCGGCATGACCAATTCCCTGGAGAATATCTTGGGGACGACTATCCCAAAATTGCCGAACTTCCGGGGATAAGTCGGCGCGACAGCGACGGTAGAGAGAGGTTCTTAAGCCGCGATGCTGGGGATTGCCATCGCTACCAATCAAGATTAATAATTCAGGATGGGTTAACTCGCGATAGGCTGCCACTCGCAACTCCAAGCAAGCTAACTGTGCCGGATTGAGATCGAGAGCGATGACTTTTTGGGGCGATCGCGCTAGCATAGCCAGGGTATTATCTCCCGCCGAAGCAATCGACAAGCAGGTATCCCCCGGTTGAATGTCTAAAGCCGCGAGTAAAATATCGGCATCTTCCCAACACTGAGCATAGCGAATCTGGGAAAAGCTAGCGCGATCGCTAATTTCCGATTGAGTCTTAAGCATAGGTTTAAACAGGGATAAGCGTTAAACGTCCTCAAAATAGCGAGGATATTGCACCTTTCCGCAAATAAAGTGCAAGCTTCCGGGTTGATTTTCTCGCACCCTAAACGCTTCATCGGGAACCTCAAACGGCGGATAAATCTTAAACTGGCTAGCCGTTTGGAACCCAAAGCGGGAATAGAATTCCGGATGTCCTAAAACAATCACCACCGGATAATCAAAATTCTGGCATCGTTCTAAGCCGTACTGAAGCAAGCGTGTGCCAATTCCTTGTTTTTGCCATTCTGGCTGTACGGCTAGGGGAGCCAACGCTAAGGCGCGATAGACCTGGGTTTCTGCTACAATCGCGATCGCGCTAAACAGCAAATATCCGACAACCCTTCCCTCCTGTTTCGCCACCAGGGATAATGCCGGAATAAAGTTATCGGAATTACGAATGGTTTCGACTAAATTGGCTTCTTGGGGTTGACAAAAGGCACCGCTTACCACTTGGCGAATGGCGCTGAGATCGTCAGGAGTTTCGGCTTGCAGTTCTAGCATGGCTTCTATCGCAAAGTGCTGTAGCTTGCACGCCAAGCAGCGGTGTCAAAAAACAGTCCGGTTAATCTTGGATTGCCGTTCAGCTAATTTTAAGCGTAAATCTCCCCAAAACTTAAAAGCCACCGAGCTTTTAACTCAGTGGTTGTTTGATACTGTTCGATCTGTTTAACCCCTAACTTTCGGATGGGGGAGTCTCTGAGGGAGAATTGGCGGCGGCGCGTTGTTGTTCGCGCTGTTCGCGCTTTTTGCGTTCCGCTTGCAGCGCATCTTCCATCACGATGCGGGCTTGGGCCATTTTTTCTAAGTTAGAACGATACAGTTCGAGATCCTTTTGCAATTTTTCTTCAGGCAGATGTAGCGCTGTACTCACTTGCTTGAGGGTATCGTTGCGCTGTTTTTCATCTTGGAGTCCTGCGGCATTCGCTTTTTCTAACAAGGAGTATAAGCCAATGGCAAATAGACGGCTATATTTAAATTTGGGATTGTGCGCGATCGCCGAAACGACTTCCCGCAACTGTTGAGGCGTCGCTAAGTTATCCGGCTGGCTCAAGCTAGCGATCAAATCCGCTTCCGATAAAGTTTGTACCAACTCTTCTAGGCGACGAGCATCCTCTTGATAGCGCTGCGGATCGTCTTCGATCGATTGGCAAATCGCTTTAAAAATTGAAACTCTGTCAGCTTCCGGTGCGTAGCCTTGCATAAACTGCTCGTAAGCGGTGACAACGCCTAGCCCGTAGATCGGGTCATAGCGAAAGTCTACATTCACCGAAAGCAAATGCATTTCCACCATAATTTCTTCCACAACCCGACGATAAATTGAGTTAATCGGGCGCGTGTGGTAGGTGTAAAAGGCTCTCTTTGTATCTGATAGCGTGCGGACGTTGTTCACGAGTACACAAGACAATTGATAGAGGATGCGATCCCATTGTCTCTTTTATCCGTGCGTTTGCCAACTCAAGGGCAGCTTTTGCCGTAAGTTGAAAGAAGTTGAGTTGAGTCGATCCCCAAGCCAATGAAGCTTTCTGTGGAACTCTTAACCCTAGCTGGCTATCTAGCCGGAGAATTTGAAAACGAACAACAAGCGTTCGCCGATCCGAGTTGGTACGTGCGCTTGCGGTTGTGGCAGCGTCCGTTGCCAACCCCTTTATTTGCGGAACCGGGTATCGCCTTTTTTGCCGAACAAGCCAATACCCTCAAGCTCGATCGACCGTACCGCCAGCGGATTTTGCATCTTTATCAATCTGACACTTCACCGGACGCGATCGCCATTCAATACTATATGCCGAAAAATCCAGAGGCACTGTCTGGAGCTGGACGCGATCCTCAACGGTTAGAGGCTTTGGGTGCTGAAGATCTGGAATTTTTGCCTGAATGTCGGTTGCAGGTCACTCGCGACCTCGCCGCAACTCAGGGCGATCGCTTTTTAGCAACCCTACCGCCGACTGCCCGTTGCTGTTTCCCCTATCAGCAACAGATCCGCCAAGTCCATCTTGGCTTCGAGATCGCTTTAGAGGGGGGAAATCCCCAGGAAGCGATCGAATTCCTCAGTTATGACAAAGGGATCGATCCCGTAACGGGACAAGCCCTTTGGGGAGCAATCCTAGGTCCCTATCGCTTCATCAAGCAACAAGACTACAAGATTCCCGCAGACAGTTTGAGGAACCCCAGCTAGCCGAGTCTGAGAGGAGGGAGTTGAGGCTGACGCGGGTCAGCAAACTCTCAAACCTCATCCTCTGAAACCAAAGAGCGTTTTACTTCGCGATTCCGCGCGGAACCCCTTCTAACGCTTCTTCTTCCGTTTCAAAGATTTCAAACACAGAATCCATCATGGTGACTTCAAACAC
>JAAHGE010000047.1 GCA_010672635.1 Desertifilum sp. SIO1I2
CAAGAATTAAAACCGCCATAAACAAACCCAAGTAAAATCGAATGTCCTTGGGGTATTTCTGCCAAAACAGCATTGCAATCATTGCCTGATAGTGTTTGAGAGTTATCCAGTAGGCGGCTTGTCAAAAAACTTGGACAAGAGAGGATGCGCTGGCGTACAAATTGCGATCGCGCGTCCAACGCACCCTCAAAAATCAAACAATCAGTGAGTGATGCACTTAGGCATCACCAATCTTTTTTAACTACGCTAACCCTTCAACAACCGGATGGAAAAAGAATGCTAGCGCCAAAACCACATAAGCCGCCAACAGTAGCGACCCTTCTAACCAGTCAGACCGACCATCTGAACTCACCGAGTTCGCAATCAAAACTGCAACGGTTACGGCAACCAGTTCAAACGGATTAAAATCTAAATCCATCGGTTGGTTAAAGATTAAACCTGCTAAAACCAACACAGGAGCCACAAACAAGGCAATTTGTAAACTCGAACCGACAGCGACGGAAACCGATAAATCCATCTTATTCTTCATCGCCACCGTTACAGCCGTGGCGTGTTCGGCAGCGTTACCGATAATGGGAACGAGGATCACCCCGGTAAATAAGGCACTTAACCCTAAATAGGCGGTTGCTTCTTCTAAGGAGTCTACAAGCAGTTCCGACTCTACCGCCACTGCTAAGGTACAAGCAAGTAAAACCCCAGACCATAACAAAATATTGGGTTTTTCGCCCGGTTCTTCTCCTTCTTGCTCATTTTCGGCGAGACCGACATCATAGAGGTACGAGTGGGTTTTCATCGAGAACAGCAACGTTAAGCCGTAAACCAGGATCAGCACGATGGCGACTGCGCCGGAGAGTTTTTGCATAATTGGTTCGTCAATGCCATTGGAGGTGACATCAACCGCAGTGGGAACCAAAATCGCAATCACGGCGAGGTTCATAGCGGACGCGTTCAGCCGCGCCACAATTGGGGTAAAGCTTTGCTCTTTATAGCGGATACCGCCTAGCAGCATCGCAAACCCCATCACCAGTAACAGGTTACTGATGATCGAGCCAGTGATACTGGCTTTGACGACATCAATCAGACCCGCTTTGAGGGCAACAATCCCGATAATTAATTCAGTGGCGTTGCCAAAGGTGGCGTTCATCAGTCCCCCTAAGTTGGGGCCGACAACGACGGCAATTTCTTCGGTAGCAGTTCCCATCCAGGCGGCGAGGGGAACGATCGCTAAAGCAGAGGTGATAAAAACAGTCGTCGATCCCCATCCGAGGAAGTGTGCCGCGATGGAAACGGGGATAAAGATCAGAAGGCTGGAAATAATCGTGTTGGTATCGAGTTTCAACATTTCTAGGTGCTTTCACCCACCACAAGTGGTCAATCACCCATGCTACTCGAAACTTCACAAGGCGAGGGAGGAGGTTGTGAGGCTCTACCCCCGATCGTTGATTAATTAAACTTATATTTGGGAAATTCCAAGAAAAAACTGCCGATACTCGCCATCAGCAGTTAAATCAGAAGGATTATACAGTTGTCTGGAAGAAAAGTTTAAGTTAAATCGGTTGATGTTTTGGCGTTAGATTGGCTACCAATCAGTCGATTCAACCCCTAGAAACGATTTCTCGAATTGGAGCTAGCATCAAGAATCTAATGGTTCAAAGGGTTGGGCGTCAGATAAATTATAAATTTCAATCGCGCCTTCACGTCGAATCATGCGTTTGCCTAAACGCGGGAACTCAGCAATTTCGGTATCTAGATTTTCTCCTCCTGTGAGATACCGCAGGTCTTCATCTCCTGTATTTCTAAGATGATGAGCGACTGAAGGTGTAGGAAATCCCATAAAATCTCCTGCACTTACTGCAAATTCTGCCCCATCAATTTCTGCTACACCATGACCCGATAGGATATAAATCCATTCTTCTTCTCGATAGTGGGAATGATAGATGAAGGATTCTTTGCCAGGGGGAACTGCGATCAAGTTAACGCCTGTGCGCTGTAACCCCACTGTTTTGCCTAATTGAGTTCCCATGAGTTCGGAATTGGGGTTCCAAGGATGTGAGAAGCGGTGCAAATTTTGGCAAATTTGCTCGGTTCGCAGAAGTAGAGGGTGCTGGTCTGTCATTGGGTCATCTTCTCATTTCGGCTTGCTAGATGTGCTTTTATTTTAGCCTCTGCTTTTTGTGGGCTGGCGAGATAGTAACCGTAGAAACAGCTAAATTGTATGAATTGGATGAGCCATTGCTGAAGTTTAGAAAACAAAACCTCTATTTTATTTTCGGTGTAGTTGAGGTTAAAAGATTGCTTCATAATTCTGGTTTACTGAGAATAACGATTGTCGATCCAGATACGAACTTCTAATTCTGAGGTGAAGCAGAAGGTGCGATCGCGCTGCGGATCGTAGATGTACCAAACAGAGGTGCGATTCGCGAAGCCATCCCTGCGGGAATCGCGCTGAGTTTCCTCCCAAATGTAGGGTTCTGTGGCTGGAGCTAAGTAACGGGCAAGTGTTAACCGAACTTGGTGAAACACTGCGGCGATCGCAGATTGAAGTGGAGGCGATTTTAAGCTAATTTCTATAATATTTAGCGGTGCATTAACAGCTTTCATCTAAGCTGACCTCCCTGGAAAATCTCAGTTCTTCACTCTACTTTGAAGGAAGTCTTGAATTTTGATAAGGTACAGATTTGCACGGTTTAAGTAGTACAGTTTTTTAAAGTAAAACTGGTTTAGAAAAACTCGTTAAAATTGTACTATCCCTAAGAACTGAGCGCCGGGATACTGACTGCTCTGGAAATTCAGGTCTAGAAGACGTTTCCCAAGTTAGCAGAGTAAACTGAAAATCAGACCGAATGCGAAGGGGTGCCTCTAATTCGCTCATTTTAAGTATTTAAACGGGTACTAAAAATGAGAAAAAACTTGGAAACAGGTCAAAGCTGAAATTCTGGCAATTGTCATCGGGAGTCACGATCTGTACCCGGCGAGCAGACAAGGCTCGCTGGAATATTTAAGAGTTGGAGGTGATGTGGTATGTTAGCGAAATTCAAGGGCTTCGTGTTGGGCTATCGATCGCGCTGGCGCTCTTTGCTATTTATCGGAGTTGCGATCGCTTCTTTCAGTACCTTCACGCTGCTGTCTGCGGTCTTCAATGCCCATCGTAACGTTGCTCAACCCCCCCTAGTGACGCAAGCCACCATTGTAGATGTTGTCGGTCAACAAGTGCTGGTTCGCGATCGCCCCGCCCGTCCTCAAGATCGCGCTAGACAGGGAGATCCCGTCCGCACCACCCGCGCGAGAACTCAACTTAACTTTAATACAGGAGCCATCGGTCGCCTCGGACAAAACACCGTCCTTACCATTGGACAGCAGTGTTTTCAAATTCAACAGGGCGAAATTTTAGTCAAAGGAGCCGCTAGCGGTTGTAGCAACACCGTTCGCGCTGGCGTGCGAGGGACAAGCTATTGGATGGACGTGAGTGCAAGCGGACAAACAGAAGTTGGAGTTCTAGAAGGAGAAGTGGAACTGACGCCCCTGCGAAAAACTGCCCAAGAACCAGTTAGCCTCATTCAAGGTCAAGGCATCATTATCGACACTCAAGGTCGCTTTGGTGCCGTGACGCAGTGGCCGATCGAACGTTTTGAAAAGATTTTAAATGGGCCGCTTTTTCAAGGATTTCAAACCGAGTTTCCCGGTTTGTTAGACGTTCAAGAAGCGCTAGAACAAGTCTTTCCGGGGGTAGAATTTTCTGGAGATGCCTCGTATCAAAAAGAGCCATCGCGCCCCCTAACGACACAAAAAATCGGATTCCCAGTCTCAAAGATGTAAATCTAATCGTGATGCGATCGGAGGCTTGTGGTTATGTTGTATCAATGGAGGTTTTCGCACGTTCAAAAACGTTTTTTACGTTTCGGACAACGCTTAATCATTGCCTGGGGTTTTGTAATTTTACTGGGTTTACCGCTGCTAGCCCAATCCACTAGCGTCACCCAAGCTACCATTACCCAAATTGTGGGCAATCAAGTGTTTATCCGCGCCCAACCTGCTAGAGTCCGCGATATTGCCCGCACGGGCGAACAAGTTCGCACCACCCAAGCTCGCACCCAACTCACGTTTAATACAGGGGCGCTCGGTCGTTTAGGTCCCAACTCTGCCTTAACTGTCGGTCAGCAGTGCTTCCAAATTCAGCAGGGCGAAATTTTAGTCAGCGGTGCAGCGAGCGGCTGTAGCAGTACCGTACGCGCTGGCGTCCGGGGAACGACCTACTACATGGATATTAACGAACAAGGCGATACTCACGTTCGCGTGTTAGAAGGTGAGGTTGAAGTCTCTCCCCTGACGCAACGTCGCACCCAACCGGTTAGGCTGGCTCAAGGTCAAGGGATTATCGTGCAGCGCGATGGCCGCTTTAGTCCGGTGCGCCAGATGCCCCAAACCAGCTACGACGAGATTCTCACAGGGCCGCTGGTGCAGGGGTTTGATGGAGATTTACCCAACCTAGAACGTCTCAGACAAGCCTATGAAACGCTCTTTCCGGGTACAGTCTTCCCCCTAGCATTGCGAGAAAATCGCCAGGGATGGGATACGCGCTTGCAGATGGCGAGGCTGACGGATTTTGGACAAGAGGCGAGTGGCATTCGCCTGCAATTGGAGGTTTTTGACAAACCCCTAACTCGTTATGCTAATGCGGTGTATCAACTGTATGCTCGCCAGGATCGGCAATGGGTGCAAGTTTACAGCAACCGGGGGGCAAGGCTGATTCCGAATGCGGAGGGAGTGGTAACGCTTCCCCCTGAAGATATTGCTTTTAGCCAGATGTGGTTAGGTCGTTTGGGTGAAGTTATGGATTTATCGGATTTAGAGCTACAGGGGGTGGTTCTCCTGCATTACGATTTGCCGAATGGCGATCGCGATTTAAGGTTGGAATTAGCAAATACTCAGTTTTATACTGAACTTCCCTTAGCAACACAATACTAGAGCGATCATGCACAATTTTTGGCGTTGGTTTTCTGCTAAGGGTGCATCTACTCGTTCTCAATACCCTGGAATTCCTTTAACCCCTTGGCAAGCGGGCGTTCTGTTGACTGGGTTGTGGGCAAGCTTGGGGGCGATCGCAACCATTCAAGACCGTCCGGTACAATTGCTAGAACGCAATCTCCAAGTAGTCTTCTTTCAGTTGCGCGGCCCGGTTGCACCGCCAGAGGAGATGATTATTTTAGCCATCGATCGCGAATCTTTGGCACGGGGAGAAGATGTCGATCCGCAAGCTGAACCGGAACTGGCACCTTTGCAGACTTGGCCGTGGGAACGTCGGGCCTATGCTACGATTATCGATCGCTTGATGCAGGCTGGAGCGAAGGCTGTGGCGCTCGATTTGGTTTTCGATCTGCCGAGCGGTTATGGGCCGCAAGACGATCGCGCTTTACAAGCTATTTTACAAAAGTATCCCGGTAAAGTTGCGATCGCAGCTTTGTATGAAGATACCGTTACCCCGGAAGGACAACTCACCCAACTGCTGAAGCCGCTACCAGAATTGGCAACCCCAACAACGCCAGTAGGATTTATTAACTATATTCCAGCAGCCGATCATCGAATTCGCACTCTTGCAAGAACCTATACGCAACAGTTAAGCGATTTAGTGGGGGTGGAAGCTTTACCCTCGTTTGCAGAAGCGGCTCTCAGCGCCGCCGGGGTTGTCTATCCCGAACCGCGCGGAACTGAAATTTATTTTTATGGCCCCAATCAAACGTTTCCCACAATTCCTATTGTCCGGGTGCTAGAGGCAGATAACTGGGAGGGGTATTTGCAACAGGGGCGAGTGTTTGAAAATAAGATTGTCCTAATTGGACCGACTGCGCCCTTTTTTAAAGACGAACATCGCACGCCCTTTTCCCAAACGGCTTTACATCCTGCACCGATGACGGGGATTGAAATTCATGCTAACTCAGTCGCTACGCTATTAGAAGGGCGATCGCTCCGACCGCTCTTTGCAGATGCTTGGGGACGCGGTATCTTTGTCTTTATCCTAGTGGTTGCTGCTAGCTCGCTGGTACGGTTGGTGCCGCAACGACCGTTATGGCAACTGCTCTCAGGATTTGGAGTGGCGATCGCGTGGGCAGGGTGCAGCTATCTTTTATTCACCTACGCTGGTTTAATTTTACCTGCTGCAATTCCAATGGGTGCGATCGCTCTCAGTAGCGTGTCGTACTTTACGGCAATTGCGATCGGCGATCGTTTAGAAAAACAGAAAGTGCGTCATGCCCTAGAACGTTATGTTGCAGCGCCAATTGTGAACGAAATTCTCAAACAACCGCAACAATATCAGGCTCTTCTCAAAGGTCGTCGCATTCAGGCGGCGGTCTTATTTTCCGATATCCGAGACTTTACCACCCTCTCGACTCAACTCGAACCCGAAGAATTAGTCGAACAACTCAACACCTATCTCGATGCAATGGTAGAAGCCATTCTCAGCGCCGGGGGAACGGTGGATAAGTTTATCGGCGATGCCATTATGGCAGAATTTGGTTCTCCGGTTTCCCAAGGCCCCCAACAAGATGCCTTGAATGCAGTGAAAGCCGCGTTAGGAATGCGTCAAAACTTGATGCGTTTGCGGAAACTCTGGCAGCAGCAAGGGAAAAAACAACTGTTTAATGGGATTGGCATTAACTACGGCGAACTCATAGCCGGAGATATCGGTTCTTTGCGCCGTCGCGAATATGCGGTGATTGGCGATACGGTAAATGTGGCGAGTCGGGTAGAAGGACTCACTAAAAATTTTGGCACGGATATTTTAATTACAGAACCGCTCTATCAACTGATTGCTGATGAAATAGAAGTCATCGACTTAGGAGAACAATGGGTAAAAGGTCGCGCCACGGCGGTCAGAATCTATAGTGTAGTTGCCCTGAAAGGACAAGATACCCATCTCTACCAGCAGGTGCGCGAAGACTTTCACGAATATTACTACCCCACCGAGATTTAAGGTTGGGCAATAAATTCGACTAAAGGTTGAAACACCTCAATCAGTTCTGCACGACTCACCACCAAGGTTGGATAGGTTTTCGCTTCGTAGTTTTCTCCGGGCTTGAGGGGGAAGATCGTTTCGCCATTGAGCGGCACCCAGGAAGCTCCAGACGCTTGAATAATTGCCCAAACGGCAGCGATGTCCCAAATTTTGGGTGTGGCTTCTACAGCGCCAATGGTAATGCCTGCGGCGACGGTTAATAAGTTATAGGTTGCCGCACCTAATATCCTAAACTTACAGGGAAAATTAGGCGATCGCACAATCACTTCGGTACTGCGGGAACAAAGATTAAAAAAGTGATTGCCACTTGGTTCATCTGGGGTGGGTTTGAGTACCCGCTGATTGAGATAGGCTTGAGCATCGGGGGCTTTCAGGTCTAAGGCTTTACCATAAAAGGCATGAAATCCTTGTTCGATAGGGGGCAGGTAAACATATCCGAAAACTGGCATTCCCTGGTAGAGTAGCGCCAAGGAAATTCCCCACAGAGGCACCCCCCGCGTGAAGTTCGTTGTCCCATCAATGGGGTCAATCACCCAACACCACTCAGTATCGGGGAAAATATGGCTGGTTTCTTCGCTTAAAATGCCATGATCTGGAAAGGTGGAGGTAATGGCGTCTCGGATGGCTTTATCGGCCCATTTATCCGATTGTGTCACCAAAGAGCGATCGCTTTTCTCTTCGGCTTGCACTTGACCAAAATCTTGCAGAAGTTTGACCGCAACATGGGCTGTAGTTTCTTCTGCAAATTCTAAAACATGATGCCAAAATTGTTTCATTAGCCGTCAATATCGCTTTCCATTGCAGCCATGATAGCTGCTTGTGCCGTGGTTTGGAACTCTTTAACGTTAACGCGTTCGAGCAAAAAGACGGCGACAACTAACCCTAACCCTTCAATCGCAAACACCAGACCATAGGCAAACATGGGATTATTGGATGCCCAACGACCGATATCATAAATTGTACCGCCAGAAACAGTTGCGATCGCCTGGGCCATTGCCTGTGCTAAACCCCACGCCCCGATAAAGGTTCCAGCAGTTTCGGCGGCGGTTAAATCGAGCATGAGGCTGATGGCGGAGTTGGTGAGAACGCCGGAAGATAGCCCAAACAGGAATACAGAACTTTTGAGTAAGGTGGGCGTTTGGGTTAACCCGGCTAAAATAATCAGCGCAAAACATCCGGCGGTTAGCAAACAACCTAAACGGGTACTCGGTTTTTTACCAATGCGGGGAACGACAGCAAACCCGGTTATCGCCATCCCAATTAAAATCCCCATCCCCCAATACTTGTTCAAACCCGCACTCTCAGCAATACTCATATCAAACACATCCCCGGCGTAGGGTTCGAGGATGGGTTGCTGCATGAATAAGCCAATGGTCATGATGACGAGGAAGGTAAAGAAAATTCCGGTTTGGGGAGAAGCGGTTAAAACTTTATAAGCCGTGCGGAGGGTAATTTTATCTTCCCGGTTAATCAGGCTAGAGCGAGTAGCGTAGCGCGAATATTTCTTTTCGATGCCTAGGGTGCCAATTATCCCTAAAACTAGAACGGTGAGGGGAAATAAGACAAACAGGCGATTAATCTCAGCTTGTAGGGTTTCTGGGGTTAAGCCTGCTAAAATTCGCTCGCCCGTAATTGCCCCAACGACAATACCGACCATCAGCATAGACCAGACAATGCCCACCAGTTGAGAACGGTTCTCTTCCTCGGAAACATCCACCAACAAGGCCGCGAAGGGGGTGGAAGCGGAACTGATGCACAAACCATAAATGGCAAACATCAGCGCCAATAAGCCTACCCATCCCATTGTGACTGCTGTCCAGCCATTAGCGTCTAAGCTGGCATTAAGCTGCCAAACCACTTGGACTGCTAGAAACAGAGCAATACACATGCTCGCTAAACCCAGCCAAATATAACCCGTGCGATGATAGCCGCGAATGGGTTTGGAGTCGGACATTTGTCCAAACCAGATGCGGGCGGGCGAGACAAATTGATACATGGCAATGGTGCCCGCCGTAATTGTCCCTGGAATGGCCAGTTCGCCAATCATGACGCGGTTGAGAATTCCCAGAGTCAGTAAGGACAGCAACCCTAAACCCATCTGGAATAGTCCCAAGCGGAACATGGTTTTGAGAGTGACGTTGGGTAGGGTGCGGCGGGTGGCTGAATTTGTAGGTTGAGAAGGAGAAAAATCGCCAGTTGCCATTTTTTTAAATTGCGAGATGACTAAAAATGCTGCGGAGTGAAGAGTACCGCCCCGATCTTAAAGGTTCTAATGCTTCAGTTTACCGCTCAACTGGTCTGCATTCAATCTAAAATTATTGCGACTCATCTTCAACAGAGTGGCGATCGCCCTCAACTTCTGCGAGATTAGCTTCAGCTTGAGCAATGTCAGCTTTAGCCTGAGCAATATCAGCTTGGGCTTGAGCTGCATCAGCAATGGATTGAGCCTGATTGGCGCGAATTTGCGCTGCATCCTCGCGAGTTTGTTGAGTGCGATCGCGAATTTCTGCAAACAGTGCCTTGATGCGTTCAGATTCTTGTTTGAGTTCTCTAAAGTCGAGTTGCGTTTCTATGGCCCGATGTTTGAGCAGTTCGACTTCTTGCCTTAGTGCATTCACCTCATCCTTAATCTTTTCATCTTCAACCATTAAAGCGCCAATCTCAGCAACAATTGAATCTAATAAATCTTGGTGTTCCACGGTAATTTTCAAGTCGCTAGTTGACTCTCAATCTCAATGTGTCAGTTTAGTTAAACTCCACTTCTTAAGATAGAGGAATGTCGGTAAATTACTGCGGTATTATAACTTGGCGGTTGCCGCTTTCTCGATCGAGTTACAATACATCAAGAACTGTAAAGTTAAAGGGTATCTCGCGATGCAAACCCTGCAAACGGTGACGTTAGGCAAAAACGGTCCTACCCTCACTCGCCTAGGAATTGGGACTTGGGCTTGGGGAGATAAGCTTTTTTGGAGCTATGGCAGCGATTACAATGCTCAGCAAGTCAAAACCGCGTTTGAAGCAACCTTAAATAGTGGGATTAGCTTCTTTGACACCGCAGAAATCTACGGTTTTGGCGAATCTGAATCGCTTCTCGGTCAGTTTATGAAAGAAACAGGTCGCCAAGCCCAAATTGCCACAAAATATATGCCCGTCCCTTGGCGTTTTGGTGCATCCGCCGTCTCAGAAGCCCTGACCGCTAGCTTAAAACGCCTGCAAGTTGAGCGGGTAGAACTCTACCAAGTGCATCAACCGTTCGCCTTCTTCATGGGTCAAGCGACGTTGATGAATGCCTTAGCCGATGAGGTGAAACGCGGCAGAATTGGTGCAATTGGCGTGAGTAACTATTCCGCTAGCCAAATGCAACAAGCCCATGAAATTCTGGCAAAGCGAGGTATCCCTTTAGCCGTGAATCAGGTGAAATACTCCCTGCTCTCGCGCCAAATTGAAGTCAATGGCATCTACAGCAAAGCCCAAGAATTAGGGATTACGATTCTAGCTTACAGTCCCTTAGCTCAAGGATTGCTAACGGGAAAATACGGCCCAGAGACAACCCCCACAGGGGCCAGAAAGCTCGATCCGCGTTTTGGTCGCGATGGGTTGCGAAAAATTGCCCCCGTGATTGCTATCCTCAAGCGTTTGGCCGACCAACACAAAAAGACCCCGGCTCAAGTGGCTCTAAACTGGCTTGTCGTTCAGGGCGTTGTCCCCATTCCGGGGGCAAAAAATGCCCAACAAGCCCAACAAAACGCTGAAGCATTAGGCTGGAGTTTAAACCCAGAAGATGTTGCAGACTTAGAAAAAGTCAGCCGTCCCTGGTTGGAGTAAAAACGCTATCTTTACTGAGAATCCCGGTTTCTAAGAAACTGGGATTCTATCATCGGATCGTGCTACTCCTAGCTAGAACGTCTTCGTCGTCGTGGCGTTGGAACCGAAGTTGTTGGCTCATAAGCTTTCAGTCCGCTATCTCCTGTCAATATCTCAACCTGGAAACCTGCTTGAGTGTAATATTCAGCTACCGTTTTTATCGTGGCATCCCCGATAGAAATTTGTTCCGATGCCAACTTAGGCCATTCTGACGCTAACTTTTTTAAGTTTTCTGCTTCCCAAAGCACAGATTGATCGGTAAAAGCGGCCCAAGGAGATTGTTCATCAGCCGCATCGCTCATAATTTTTGCCAAAGCTTGAGCTAATTCATATCGGTTTCCACTCGATTGAGCAATATGATTACCTGTTTCTATGATGGTGGCTAAAGGCAATACTAGTGTAGTCGATTCTTTAATCTCTTTTTGGATGTACTCATCTACGCGAGCGAAGTTCCACTTATCTCGCTCGGTTCCACAAGCTTCCATTTTAGGTACTTTCAACCAAATACAAAGAATTGAAGTATCTATAATTAGCACTTTTCTCATGCTTGTGGCTACCGAGGATTGGACAAACTTCTTTCAATTGCTCCTCTTGTTGCCAGTTTACCTAATGACCCAGATGCCATTAACTTAGGAAGGTTTTCAATCCCTTCTAAAAGAGTTAATTGACTATCTCCTGTCTCATTATCCCGATGCGCTACAACAACAAATGGAATCATCTCCGGCCCTAAAGCATCTAGCAAAGCTGGATTATGAGTGGTTACTAATAAATCAATTTTTCTCTGTTCGCCAATTTCTCTCAGTATTTTTAATAATAAATCTGCACGAGAAGGATGAAGACCATTATCTACCTCTTCAATAATTAACTGACTGCCTTCTGGTCTAGTCAGAAGAGCAGTAACAATTGCTAGAAAGCGTAGGGTTCCATCTGACATTCCTCTCGCATCAATGTCCATAGTGCGATCGCCTTTCCACAACTCCTTACAATACAGCATGGCATCAGTCCCAAATCTCCCGACTTTCTCGGCCCAAACTTTTTGAATATCACCTTCTGGTAAATGTTTAACATAGGAAGATAAAGCTGATTCTACTTGTACTTGTTCTTCTTCGGATAAAGCAGCTAAAACACCAGCAATATTAGATCCATCACGTTGAATTTCTTCTGAAAGAGGTGAATACTCTCGCATTTTATAAGGAACGGGGTCTAAAACCAAGATATTTTTTATGGCTCTAGAAACTATATCTAGACCTTCTATATCATGATAAAATCCCGTTGCTTGAGTTAATATTATTGAATGAGAACGATTCCATGAATGCTCCCAATGTTCATAAGGTTCAAGGTGAACAAGTACATCAATAGTTGAAGAATTATCTTGTCTTTCAGTACTTATTAAAAGATCGTATTGATTTTTTCTTATGCTTTCACCTGATAGTTGAACTATGGGCTTGGTTTGTACCGTAAGTGTATACAAGTAGTCAATGTTTGAATTTTCCCCTTGAACTACCACTTCTAACTCAAAATAGTATTCAGATTGATAAGCTGCCCACTCTGCACCGCCTCGAATACCAGGAATCGTTGAATCGCCCATTAAAGCAGTCTTAAGGTCTTGCCCTAAAGCTATTCTTTTTAAGAACTCTAAAGCCTCAAGTGCATTTGATTTTCCACTAGCGTTCGTACCAATCAGAACCGTGAGGGGGTCAAGAGGTAGTTTGGCATGACGAAAGCTTTTCCAATTGGTCAAGGTGAGTTGCTTTAGCATGACCCAATCCGAAACCTCGCAATTGATTTTGATAATCTATTAAATTGTAGTGCGATCGCCCCTACTGCCCAAACTCCAGGCGCGCCTGTTCCACAATATCGGCTGTCACCACCTCAGACTCGCTTTCCCGCGCCAACTGTTCGATCCGTTGGCGAGCCTTCCTGCGGACAAAAAACGGAATATTTTTTAACTTCACCTTCGCTTCCGGCGTCCACTTTAGTTCATCAGCAAAATCAGACATCACTCGCCCATTTGTTCAACTAACCTAACCTTTCATTTTACTGCTCAAACGGAAAAGGCCCCTGTAGAACACAGGAGCCTTAACATTTAGACCTTATCCGCTTTGAACAGCAGTATTAGTCGAGGTCAGGCATTGCCAACACGGGTTCATTCTCGCGGTCAATTCCCTTCTCAAAGCCAGCCGCAGCTGCACGAGCGCGTCCAGCGTGCCACAAGTGACCGATTAAGAAGAAGAAAGCCAGAATAAAGTGAGAAGCAGCCAACCAAGCGCGGGGGTTCACAAAGTTAAACCCGTTAATATCTGTGATGATACCGCCCACAGAGTTGATCGAACCGTTAGGCGCGTGAGTCATGTACTCAGCCGCACGGCGAGCTTGCCAAGGTTGAATATCATACTTAATCTTGTTGAGATCCAAACCATTGGGGCCGCGCAGAGGCTCTAACCAAGGACCTTGGAAGTCCCAGAAACGCATCGTTTCACCACCGAAGATGATTTCACCGGTAGGAGAGCGCATCAGATATTTACCCAGACCTGTGGGGCCTTGAGCAGAACCGACGTTAGCGCCTAAGCGTTGGTCGCGGATCAAGAAGGTCAGCGCTTGAGCTTGAGAAGCTTCAGCGTTAGTCGGGCCGTAGAATTCGCTGGGGTAAGCGGTGTTGTTAAACCAAACAAAACAGGAGGCGATAAAGCCCATCAGGGATAGAGCGCCTAAGCTGTAGGAGAGGTAAGCTTCACCCGACCAGATGAACGCGCGACGCGCCCAGCCAAAAGGCTTGGTGAGGATATGCCAAATACCACCAACAACGCAAATCAAACCCACCCAGATGTGACCGCCGATGATATCTTCCATGTTGTTAACGCCGACGAGCCAGCCTTCGCCACCGAAGGGAGAGCGCAGCAGATAACCGAAGATAACAGCAGGGTTCAGCGTGGGGTTATTGATGATCCGCACGTCACCGCCACCAGGTGCCCAGGTGTCGTAGACGCCGCCCACAAACATGGCTTTAATGACGAGTAAGAAAGCACCTAAGCCTAAAACAACTAGGTGGAAGCCCAAGATGGTGGTCATCTTGTTCTTATCGCGCCAGTCATAACCGAAGAATGCAGAGTATTCTTCGAGGGTTTCAGGTCCGCGAACAGCGTGATAAATTCCGCCTAAGCCTAGAACTGCGGAGGAAATCAGGTGAAGAACGCCAACCACAAAGTAGGGGAAGGTATCAATGACTTCACCACCAGGTCCTACACCCCAACCCAAGGTTGCTAGGTGAGGAATCAGAATTAAGCCTTGTTCGTACATCGGCTTTTCTGGAACAAAGTGAGCGACTTCAAACAAAGTCATCGCTCCCGCCCAGAACACAATTAAGCCAGCATGGGCAACGTGAGCGCCCAGTAGCTTACCAGACAAATTGATCAGACGGGCATTACCGGCCCACCAGGCGAAACCGCTAGTTTCCTGGTCGCGGCCGCCAATGACCATTGAGCTATCAAATGACGTTTGCACGGTGTAAAACCTCTTATGTCATCAACAAATCGAAGTCATCGATTTTAGATTGGCGATTTTAGACCTTAGACTTCCTTGTTTAATCTAAAGTCTAAAATCAAAAACTTCAATTTTTACAGCGCGTTACCGCGAGGTAGAACTTCTTCAGGGAACTCAAAGAACTCGTGAGGTTGGTCAGCCGGAGCCATCCAAGCCCGAATTCCTTCGTTGAGCAGAATGTTCTTGGTGTAGAAGGTTTCAAATTCCG
>JAAHGE010000470.1 GCA_010672635.1 Desertifilum sp. SIO1I2
GGTTGATGGCATCCTCGGTTTTGCGCACGATGGCGATGCGCCGCAGATGATCGGTCGGGCGACGGCTAAACAGCCGGTCGATCTGACCGATCGTTGTGCAGGTGGGGTTAGCCTTTGCAATTGTCATCGCCATCGATGTGGTGACGTTCTTGTTTGTCGGTGATGGAACGGTTGCGTCTTTACCAAGGGTTGTAGGTTAAACCATGCGAGACTCATTTATTAAGTACAACGGGGTACTGGGCAAGCAAGCTTCTATTGGACCGGTTCCTGCCAATCAAATTGTTCCCTGGATGCTGATTATTGTGGCCTCTTACACCGTTGTCCAAGGGTTTCTGGGTCTAGGTTTAACCGCATTTGGAGCCGTTTCGTTCTGGGGAATCACCAGTTGGTGGTTGCTCACCGGCGCTCGACCGCATCAGTTTATTAATCAGTGGCGCTCGGCACCGGGTAGGGATTGGTTTAATGCTAATTTGCGCTATTTACCCCTGCTCCAGGTCAACCGAACGCCCCGTCAAAGACAACAGGTTGGCGATAGTGATTCTTGTCGGATACGGCTCAAACCAAAACGGATGCCCCGCAGCAACGGAGGACATTGGATTTTTATGCCGTTTCAAAATTTTGTGAATCTTTGCTGTTTGGCTGAAATTCAAAAAGATGGTCGTAATGTTGCGGCTTACCTCCTAGAAGTCGGTTCAGGTCAGTTTCAGTTTGTCTTCGCGTTTAAGCTCTTAGGACTGCACGATATCCTCACCCAAGCTGAATTGCAAAATGTGGCTCAGGGGTTGGAAGAAGCTCTTAAGTATCTCCCCAAGGAACGCTTGAGCTTTTATTTGCGGTGCAGTAGCGATGATTCGGAACGCCAGAGCCAATTGCAATCGATGGCAGATGGTTGCTCTAATAGTGCGATCGCCATTTTGCTACGCAACGAGCAAAAGCGAGTTAGGCAATTGACAACCCAAGGAAAACGCCAACAGTGGGAATTGTTGGCGTTTGTCACCTGGACTTCCAGTATCGGTGGCGAATCGCTCAATCGAGATTGGTGGAGCCAAGTACGGAACGGGCTGCGCGGAGTCAGCAGAAGCCTCAAGGGATTGCTGGGCACCATTACGGGTTCAAAACGCCGCATCTGCGAACAGTTTTATACCCAATTATTGCTGCGTGCCTATAGTGAGGGATTCTGCCAATGGGAGATGCTACTCAACACAAAAACCGGATTAAAGTTCGCGCCTTGCTCTAAACAGGAGATGTGGGAATGGCTGTGGCATCGGTTTAATACGGGAGTTGCCCCCAAAATCCCGCAGGTGCTACAACTGGCTGAAACTGATGCAGGGATGCAGTTAAGCGAGCGCATTAATAGCGAGAAGCACCCGACGACGGTTTTGATTGAAGGCACTCAAGGGCGCAGCGCTTGTCCCAGTCATGACCAACGAACCGATTGGGTGTATTTACCAGGTAGACCGAAACCTTATTGTGGCGTGCTGGTAATGGAGGAGGCACCCGCTGGCTGGTCAAGCGTGCGAGAACAGGTGCGCTGGATCTGGAAATGCTTATCGAGCGGGTTTGTCCATGACACGGAAATGTGGTGTGAAATCACCCCAGCCAGTGACTTTCTGATTCGCGATAACCTCGCTCGCCAAGCCAAGCAAAGCCAGTCGGCACAAGTGCGAGCTATTACCAAAGGACAGGGTCGGGATGTAGCGGCGCAATTTAAGCAAGAGGAGTCCTTTGAAGCGCAATTGCAACTTTATAAGGGTATAAAAGCCGTGCATTGTGCGCCTGTATTTTTAGTTTATCGAGATAATCCTCGTCAGTTAGATTCAGCTTGCCAGCTATTGGCTAATAATTTCGACTCCGCGAAGGTCATCCGAGAATCGCATATTGCCTGGGAGGTGTGGCTGCAAACGCTTCCTATTAATAATCAATGGCTCCTTCAAGATTCTAACTTGGTCAGCGACGAACGCCGCTTAACCCCAACCACCCAGACTGTTTTGGGATTGATGCCCCTAACAGTTCCCCGCGAGTTGGATGCAATGGGTATTGAATTTCTTACCGAACGGGGTGGTAAACCCATTTATGTTGACTTGTTCAGTGAAGCGCGACGGGCGTTGATTATGGGGACATCGGGTTCGGGGAAATCGGTATTGGGGTGGCGATTTATCACCGAAGCGCTCGGTCAAAATATCCCCGTCGTTGGCATGGATAGCAGCGGTAAGGACTCCACATTTAAGAGTGCGATCGCGCTATTAGGGGAGCAGGGTGCCTACATTGATATGAAGTCAAGCCATTCTAATCTGATGGAACCCCCCGACCTACGCCACTTCGAGCGAGCCGAGCGGAGCGCCCGGATGGAATCGTGGAAAGAAATGGTCTTGTGGCCGCTCAATATCATTGCAATGGGCAAACTCCACAGTCCACAGTTAGCCCAACGGGTAGAAGCCTTACTGCGATTGACGCTGAAGGTGTTTCTCGAAGATGTTGATATCATTGAGCGCTACAACTTGGCTTTTGCAGGCGGTTGGCAGTCTCCAGAGTGGCAGCACATTCCCACCCTGAAAGATTTTAGGCGCTATTGCACCCGCGAGCGACTCAATTTAGTGGATTTTGAAGACCTCGATAAGCGGGCACTTAACCAAATCTGTACCCAACTCGATGCCTTGTTTACCTCAGAAGTGGGTCGGGTCCTCAGTCAGCCGAGTACGTTTAACCCTAACCCGATGATTAAGTTCTTTGCCCTCAGTGGGTTGAAGAACGAAAGCGGTCAAGATGCGTATTTGATGGCAATCAACGCCCATGCAGCTTGCATCCGTACTGCCCTATCTCATCCTAAAAGTTTATTCGTCGGGGACGAGCAATCGGTACTGCTCAAACGAGATGGCTTTGCTCAGATGGTGGGAGATTTGTGCGCTACTGGGCGCAAGGATGGTATTTCGGTGCTGTTGATTGCTCAAGATATTGATTCGATTGCTCAGTGCTCTACGGCTTCTCAAATCTTGCAGAACATCAACTACCGGATTACTGGGCGGATTACCAGTGCGGCAATTCCGGCAATGGAGCGCTTTTTGAGCTACCCCCCAGCAGTCATTGCCCGCAATGCGGGGGATGCGGCAAAACCCCGTCTGAGCGACCTGAGTTCGTTTTGGTTGGTGGAGCAAGACAACCGATTCTGGAGTTGCCGTTATACACCTTCAGAGATGGCTTTAGCCATTGTTGCCAATAGCCAAGCCGAGCAAGCTGCCCGGAAACGAGTATTCGAGCAATACCCCGATACGAATTTAGGACGATTGCAAGCTTTGGCGGAATTTACCCGACAGTACATCCCAGCACTCAAGCAGCAGCAGGGATTGAATCGGATTGGGCAACCGCAGAGTACGAGTCCTGCTGCCAGCGTTCAGAGCCATAACGAAGTGATTGTATTTCCAAGGAGAAATGTGTCATGAACAAACTGACCCCTTTTGCACTCATGGTTAGCACCTCAACTTTAATATTGAGCATAGGAGTTGAACCCGTTGATGCTCAACCTTCACAGTTAACTCAAGATCCGTTAATGACAGGCGCTAGCGCTCAGGTTACAACACCACCGTTTAACCCTAACGCTCAAAACCCGGTGGTGCAAAACCCAGCATCCTTAACCCAAAGGATTAGCAACTTGACCGGAACGGTTAACGAGAGTATGAATCAATTTAATTCAAGTATTGGAGGGATACTGGGCAATGTTAATCAGTTCGTTGAAAATTTGCCTAGCCTTGCAGAATCTTTGATTGGTAACATTTTGGGTGAGTTGGGGATTACTGATAATCAAACTGCTTCCCAAACTGTTTTGGAGCAAGAGGGATTGTTTTCCGTCCGTCAGGATGCATCTCATAAAGTGCAACGCGATACTGCCATTGGCATTGCTAACGACTCGGCTTTATCGAGCGAGGCTCAACAACAATTACGCGATCGCGCTCAAAGGGCTTCTCAACAGGTTGAACTGGCAGTGCAGTTAGCACAATCTGCACAAGAAAAGGATGTATCGCAACACATCCTCCAAGACTCTGCTGCCGTGCAGGGAGCGATCGCAGCTTTAAGTGGAGAGCAACTTAAAGAAGCCCAACAAGCCCGTGTAGACCGAGCAATGGGCAATTTAATTAACGCTCAACAAGCTCGCGAACTTCAACAGATGAATGTATCGCAGCGCCGTCAGGGAATTGCGACGGGCAATGCAGCTATTGAATCTACAGGGTTGATTTCTTTGCCCGGTGGATTTTATCTAGGTTCTCAAGGGGAGCAAGGGGAGTAATTTATGTGGTTGGCCCAGGTATTGCCTTCCGATCCGGGTGGAGCAGGCGATGCGTTGAGCATTGTCGAAAATAGTATTGATTTGGCAAGGGCAACGGCTCAGTCTTGGTCTTCTGCCTGGGCAACTGCACTGGA
>JAAHGE010000471.1 GCA_010672635.1 Desertifilum sp. SIO1I2
CCAGGTTATGCTCCTGTAGAGAGGTTTCTAACCAACTCGCCACCAGTTCGGGTTGGTGTTTGAGGGCAAAAATCCGCGTTGCATGATAGCTAATTTTTTCGCGCAGGCGATAGACCTGTTTAATCGGCGGTTCTGTGTCCTATCTTTTCGGTTCCTCTTCTCGGTCTTCTGTTGATGTGAATAATTTTTCGGTGGGGGTAAATTTAGGCGTAAATTTACCATTGTTTTAACCGAGGTTTGACTGTTACCTTAGAGGAATTCTTAGTTAACTTTCCTCGCTCCTCAATTATTGTAACTATGAGTTTATCGGATATCCAAAATCAGATTTTCCAGTTATCTCGCGAGATTACTTTAAGCTTGGATACTCCTCAATCAGTCAAGCTGCAAATTAAGCAAATTAATCTGCTTATCAAGAAACTAAAAGCGCTGAAGAAAGAAGTCAACTTAAGCATCACTCAAATTAACCAACAAGCGGCTCAATCAACTCCCGATAGCTTAGTTTCAGTTAGCTTAGATTTATTTGGCAAGCGTAAATTAGCCGGTCAAATGAGAGCGAGTGCCCGTAAAGCAATTCAAGCAGAAAAAGTGAGCTTGCGTCAACCTTATATTGATACAAAAGAGACGATAGACCGAATTATTTTAGAGGCGGAACAGTTAAGATTACAGGCACAAGAATATTTATTGCATCACTCAGCTTGAACGGATAATAAGCGCGATCGCACCCAGGATTTCCTTCTAAAATGGATGAATTTGAGTTAAAATACGCTTGTCATTGAGTGCAGTGCGATCGCTAATCTTGTAAATTCCGTCAATCCTTATGCGACTCAACACAATCATCAGTGTTTAGAGTTCGCTTTACCGCAGCTTTGATTCTCTTCTAGCGTCGATAAATTCGCGTTCAGGTATCCTTGTAACTGAGAACAGCTTTGCAAGACTAAATTAACTAAGTTCAGTTCTTGTAAATTAGCGCCTGTCCCTTCCCCAGCCGAGAGTAAAACATTACCTTGGGGACTGAACAAAACTTGATGGACGCTAGCCGCATCGCCAAGCAATGTTTTCAGTAAAATTCCAGAATTCCACAGTTTGATAGTACCATCGGCGCTGCTAGAAGCGAGAATCTTTCCGGTGGGATGCCAGTCTAAACTCGTAATGCCGCTATTATGTCCGGTGAGGGTGTGTTGTAGTTCCCCCTGTAGCGTCCAGAGTTTGATGGTATTATCCCAACTGGCTGTTGCTAACAGATTAGCATGGGGGCTAAAGGCGATCGCGCTGACTCCCAACCCATGCGCCTCCCAGGTTTGCACCCCAGAACCCTCGCTGCGCCAAATTCTCACCGTTTGGTCATAACTTCCCGACGCCAGCAAGTCTCCCGTCGCCTTCCAGCTAAGGCTAGTGACGCCATCGGTATGTCCGGTTAAAGTATTGAGTAAGCGACCTTCAGCAACAGACCATAACTTAACCGTTGCATCTTCGCTTCCGGAGGCCAATTGCTGACCGTTGGGACTAAACTGAATAGTTGTCACCCGGTCTTGATGGCCTTGTAAGGTAAAAACGGGTTGACCATTACTAACTTGCCAAATTTGAATGAGATTTTCACCACTGGCTGCAATATACTGGCGATCGCGACTAAACGCGAGACTAGAGATTGGCGACAACTCTGTAGCGGGAATTTGCAAGATTAATTGTTGGTCTTTTGTCGTGTAGATATTAATCTCACCTTCCCACCCCGCAGACGCAAAGAGTTGGCCATCTGAACTAAAAGCTATTTTATCAACCGCTTCCCCGGCTGCGATGGGGTTTAGCGTCCACAACCTCACCGTTTTATCCGTACTCCCGGAAACAATAACCGCCGCGTCGGGATGCCAACTCACCCCTAACACTTCAGCCCCATGACCGTTTAAAATTTGTTTGAGACTTCCTTCCCTATCCCAAACTTGCAGGCGGTTCCCCCTAGCGACTGCGAGATATTCTCCCGTTTTATCCCAACTGAGACTATTAATCAATTCGCTATCCGTTTCCCAGGTTTCTTGTAACTCCCCGTTGCGGTTCCAGAGTTTCAGGTGGCTACCCCCAGCCGCGAGAACTTCGCCATCGGGACTAAACTGGATACTCGTCACCCTATCATCATCCGCCTGCCAAGATTTAATCAACTGTCCTTGGTTATCCCACAGTTGAATTTTGCCATCTTCACCCGCTGAGGCGATAACTTGACCATCAGGACTCCAGGCGATATCGTTAACCCAACCCGAACTTGCGGGTAGTGTCTTGAGTAAGTCACCCTCCAGACTCCAAAATTTCAGCGTTCCATCGCGAGAAGCAGAAACGAGTTGCTGACTATTGGGATGAAAGATAGCACAAGTCACCCAATCAGAATGGGCGTTAATGGTTTGGCGCAATGTACCATCAGAATGCCACAATTGCACCTTTCCGCTAGCATCCCCTGTAAGGAGGGTTTGGCTATCGGGACTAAAGGCGACGCTGAGGAAACGTGCATTTCCGGTTAAGGTTGCTAGTTTTTCGCCATGACTCCCCCAGAGAATAACCGTATTATCATCGCTGGCGGAGGCGAATATTTGTCCGTCGGGAGAGAAAGCCACGCTATTCACTTTTTGGCGATGAACTTGCAGGCGGTTGCGTTCTTGGGTGAGACTGAGAGTCTGTTGTAAGGTACTGGCGGTTTTGAGTTGGGTATCGAGAAATTGGGGTTTTTGGGGGAGACGTTGGAATAAAGTCGCTGCTTTGAGGCTGGTGGTTAAGGCTTCTAGCTGTTGATGGGAAGCTAAAAGTGCTTCTGCTGAGGCGTTGAGTGCATCAATTTCTTGTAATTGTGCGGCTAATTTCTGTTGTTGTGCAATCCAGGCGAGGGTTGTGGATGCGATCGCCATTACACTAATAACAGCCACAGCTAACTGATTGCGTCGGAGTCTGCGCGTTGCTTGTTGTTGCTGTCGCTGTCTTTCGGCTAAACAAGCTTCAATAAAACGCTGTACCTCTTCGGGAAGTTCGTCAGCGTATTCAATATAAATCTCTTCGGCTTCTCCTAAGCGTACCCCTTGTAAGAGATATTCAGGTTTTTGAAAACCTTTTAGCCATAATTGCGCTGCTTGTTCGAGTTGGCGTTGTTTTAGCAAGCGGGTGCGATTTTCCTCTAACCACCAGCGTAAGCTAGACCAATAACGGATGAGAATTTCATGTGCAATTTCCACCGTTGGCTGTTCGATAGCCAATTCTGGAGTAAAATTCTCACCTTTAGCGCGTTGGTTTTCCCTTGCGCCTTGAATCACAATCAGTTTAGCTGCAACTAGGGTAGAAAGGGTCTTTTCCCTTAAGGCTGCTGGATATCGCGGAACCGCTAAATCCGATTTTAGAATGCGGCGGCGGGTTTCTTGGGTTCCTTCCCCAAATTGGACTAACGACAAGAATATCCACTGGGCGCAACGTTGCGCTGGGGGTTCTAAACTATCATAAACGGCTTGGGCCTTGCGTTCTAAAGCCCCTTGCAATCCGCCAATGGCGTTTAGGTAGGCTTGGAGGGTTAATTTGGCGTTTTGGCGATGTTCCCAAAGCTGTTCTAAGACAAATTCCAGTAAGGGTAAATCTCCAGACGCATTATCGAGTTCGCGCAATAAGATATCAATCAGTTCCGGTTCCACCTCTAACCCCACTTGTTCGGCGGGGTTGACAATGACTTCCCGGTAGGCTTCGGCGGAGAGTTGGGGAGGGACGAAAATACTTGATTTTTGAATCGCCTCGGTTAAGCCTGGGAGTTCTAAAGCGTGACTGAGGAAATCGGCTCGTAGGGTAATGACAACCTTAAGGCGATCGCACGCATACTGCAAGGCCCCCAAAACCAACTCTAAAAACTGCTGTCGTTGCTGGCGACTACTCAGGGTAAACAGTTCCTCAAATTGGTCAACCACCAATACCAGCACAGGTTCCGGACGACTTCGCAGGAAATAAACAAAGTTATCTACCCCCAAATGCAAAATCCCTTCTACCTGTTCAACCGTTAAACCCGCAGTTTGAGAAAGCGTCGCCAAACAACCCGCCAAAGCCGATAAGGGATTTTCTCCTGGCTGCATTATGCCAATTTCCCATTGTTCGCTTCCCGGTAATAGCTTTCCTTGCTGAAGTTGCGCCACTAACCCAGCTTGAACTACCGAAGATTTACCGCTTCCCGATGCACCCACCACGGCTAAAAAGGCAGATTGGCGCAACTCATAAACCAACTGCTGGGTTAAACTTTCTCGACCATAAAAATAAGCTGCATCTTCAGCCGTAAAAGCTTGCAAACCCCGATAAGGACAAATCCCTAAATCAAAATTATCTAAAACCTTAGTTCCCCGCGAACTCAGGCGCGTGGGTAACACTTCAATCACCCCTCTTGCACCCGACAACCACACATATAATTCA
>JAAHGE010000472.1 GCA_010672635.1 Desertifilum sp. SIO1I2
GGCCTGACCGGCGGCGTGCACCGCGTCCCATGCGCCCAGGTCGGACCAGGCGAAGTCCACCGGCAGCACTGCGGCGCGCCGGGTCTTCTATATTCACGGTTCTGATGCAGTCGAAACCGCCCAACGGGAAATTAGCCTGTGGTTCAAAGAGGAAGAACTGGCGAGTTGGAAGCCCAGTTTAACCCCTTGGATTTATGAGTAGGTTTTAGCTCCTCCCGTACCCAGTTTGGGTACGGGAATAAGCTTAATCGACTGTTTTTTGGGATTCGCGCAATTCTGCTTCTAAAGGGTTAGCCGCGCGTTTCGAGAAACCCCAGACAAACAGCACTGCGATGAGACTAATCATCAGCCATTCTGGGGGAACCAACTCAGGATTGATGACGCGCACCAACAAGCGCAACCCCACCAGTGCCACGGTGATATATCCGGCGTCTTCCAAATAGACAAACTCATCCAACCAGCGAATAAACAAACCGGCCATAAACCGTAGAGTAATAATCCCAATGGTGCCCCCGGCGAGAACCAACCAAATCTCTTTAGATAGCGCGATCGCAGTTGTGACACTATCGAGGGAAAACGCCAAGTCCGTAACCGCAATAATCGGCACCACTTGCAACAAAGAGGTATAGCGCGGTTCGTGGTGTCCTATGTTCGCTTCCTCTTCCTTATCCCAAAAATATTTAGCCGTCAACCACAGCAGATAAAGGGCCCCTAGCAGCTCAAACTGCCAGTATCGAATCACCCACGTTGCGGTCACAATCAGGAGCATTCGTAAAATAAAAGCAGCAATCAAACCAAAATTCAAAGCTTGACGTTGTAACTTCGGATTTTCTAAGCCTTTGGAAATTGCCGCCAGCGCGATCGCATTATCCGCAGACAGGACTGCTTCTAAAGCGACTAGAATGATTAGCAAGAAGAAGGTGTCAATTCCAACGTTTGGGGTAGCGTGAAAAACTTGGTCTAGCATTAATAACTTATTCAAACCTGAAATTTGCAACTCAAGAGCAACTCAAAAAACGTTTTGGAACTCCTTACTCAAGATTAACCTCTAAACCTGGGAATCCGATCGACTGACCAGGTTAACAGAGTCACTCCCGTCTTTTCGAGCCTTACCTTGCTTATGTTTACTCAGTTTCGTTCGCAATATCCCACAGGGGGTCTCATCTCAGAATTCTTGCAAGTTCATGAAGGTCACTACCTGGTGAGAACCCTCGTACAGGTCAGTGGGGTAACGCTTGCCTCCGGAATGGCCGCCGCCCCAACCCTAGAATTAGCAGAAGACCAAGCTAGAATTCGGGCATTAGCGCTTTTAGATATTCATCCCCCCGCTTCTATGCAAAACGGTTCTCGGCATCTAGAAGCAGCCGTTCCAAAGCCAATTGAACCCGCCGTTGTGGAAACGCCGGAGACGACCCCTTTAGAACCTCAATCACCGCCTGTCCAACCCATCGTTCAGCCAACCGAAGCGAGCCTTCCTGACGCCCCAGTGCCAGAAGTGCCTTCCACCTGGGATGCGTCGGAGAGTCCCCTGGCTGAAGAGGCCTCTAGTTGGATGCCAGAAGACCTCTCATCGATAGAAACCCCGCTTCCGGAGCCGGATACCGCTTACAGTCCGCCGCCCCTCCCGGAACCGAGTGCTAACGCTGAAGAGGCGGTCGATTTTACCGAAATCAGCATCCAAATTAACCTCGAACTCAAGCACATCGGCTGGACGCAAAAGCAAGAGAATAGCTATCTCAAGCGGATTTATGGCAAAAACGGGCGGGCGCTTTTGAGCGATCGCGAACTGCTAGAATTTCTCCACTACCTGCAAGCCTACGCCCAAACCACCGTCGAACTCGAACGCCTCCATTGGAGTAACGACCAGGGTAGCGAATACCTCGAAGAAACCTACGCCAAAAAATCTCGCGCTCTCCTCAATTGCGACGAACTGCAAGGATTTTTGAATTACTTGCAAACGCAACCTACCCCCAACGAAGCCCTATTCTAAACCGCTCGATCGACCTCCGGTCGGCGCGGAGCGCCATCGAAAAAGGAAGGAGTTTGCCTCCTTCCTCACGCATTCAGCATCCTGGCAATCTAATTCACCGCAACCGGTTGAGTTGCCGAAGGTCTGCGGTTAATCACTTGATCCACCAAACCATAATTCATCGCATCTTCGGCGGACATATAGAAATCGCGCTCCGTATCTTCCTGGATGCGTTCTAACGGCTGTCCTGTATGTTCGGCCAGCAGTTGATTCAGGCGTTCCTTGTGATACAGAATTTCCTTGGCTTGAATTTCAATATCCGTCGCTTGCCCTTGAGCGCCCCCTAACGGCTGGTGAATCATAATCCGAGAATGAGGTAAACTCATCCGCTTGCCCTTCGCTCCAGCACTCAGCAAAAACGCCCCCATACTGGCCGCAAAGCCCACACAAATCGTACAGACATCCGGGCGAATTTGGTTCATCGTGTCCAAAATGCCCATCCCCGCAGTCACAGAACCTCCCGGAGAATTAATGTACAAATAAATATCCTTTTCAGGATCTTCCGCATCTAAAAACAGCAATTGGGCAACAATTAAGTTAGCCACATCCGCATCAATCGCTTGTCCCAGGAAGACGATGCGCTCCCGCAAGAGCCGCGAGAAAATATCAAAAGCGCGTTCGCCGCGACCTGACTGTTCAATAACTGTGGGAATCATGCGTGCTTCTCTATCCGCTTCATTTTTATTTATTCTACTGTGCTGAAAATGGAACCCGATTAGGGAAATCTCGCCAAAATACAGGTAATTTACTGATTTAAGACAAGACGAAGGTATCTTTTCCGAATAAAATAGCCTTGTCTGCCAAATACGCGGTAGTTCACCAATCATCTCTTAGGGTGGTGGAGATTTTACGGCGCTGAACTTCAGTAATGTCAACTTTGGCAATACTATCTTGTTGGGAAGTATTTCCGGTATCAAATTTAACGACCTGAATGCGAATGCTCTGCACGATCCGGGCGAACCGCCGATTCATAGGGTGACGATTTACCTGGATTTGAAGGCGAATGGAACTCTCGATGCAAATGAGCCTTCAACGGTGACGAACGAGCAGGGGGCTTATCGTTTCCAGGGGTTAACCCCAGGGACTTATATTGTCCGCGAAATTCAGACACCGGGATTTGTGCAAACGACTTCCAATCCGATTGTGACGATCGATCCGTTTAGTGGCGCTAGCAATTTTGATTTCTTGACGGATAGTTTTACTTAATGAATTAATGGCTTTTCTACAGCGTCTTTAATGATTTTGGCAGGCGTTTCTTTTTTTATAAGTTTAGAGTCGCCCGCTTGCGTTGAGTCGGGCGACTTTTTTTAAGATTAGCTGTTGGGTTTAACTTCCTGAGCCATTTTGCGAAATTCATCGGAGGGAGCTTGCGATCGCGCTTGCACCTGATCCGGGTTTTGTTTGGGACTCGTGGCAGCTTGAGCCTCTTCTTCACTCACGCCCTCACTGTACTGCTTGGAAGCTTCGTAGTCGGATTCGACATCAATGTTTCTGGCTTCTTCTTCGCCAATTGCGATCGCATCCGCTTGGCGTTGGGCGTCAAAGTTGTCTTCAGAATTCGGCTGATTTTGAGACATGGGTTAAATTCCTGTATCGGTTAGGTTGCTAGTGCTAATCCTAAAAAAAGTTTGGGCGATCGCAACTCTACTTTCAGACAGGGATCGACGCTCAACCGATTCTGCTTTAGGACAGACTAGAATGAAACTGCATTCCCCAGGTATGCATGGCATCTAAAACGGGCTTTAAAGTTTCTCCTAAAGGGGTAAGAGAGTATTCAACTTTGGGCGGAACTTGAGGATAAACCTGACGATGCACAATCCCATCGCCTTCGAGTTCTCGCAACTGCTGAGTCAGCATTTTTTGAGTAATTCCGGGTAACGCCCGCTGAAGTTGGGCAAACCGCTTTACCCCAGAAAATAATTCGCGCAAAATTAAGACTTTCCAGCGCCCCCCAATGACTTGAATGGTGGTTTCAACCGCACAACTCGGTTTAGCGACAATTTCCTGTTGAGCTTTCATAGTATCTTTTTGGTAAGTATCCCACTTTTAAGTACGTACTTTACGAAAAGTCTGTATAAAGTCTACCATTAACTTATGCGAATCGAGATGAGATTGATTTGCAAATTCTGAATTCTGCGATCGCAATTACGCCACGTTTCGATTGCATCAATGAGCAAGTTTCTGTTGTTGATTTGACCGATTTTGGTTCATTAAGGAGGAATCATGCTGACCATTCGTAAATCAGAAGAACGGGGAAAGGCAAACTATGGCTGGTTAGACACCCATTACAGCTTTTCTTTTGCTAACTACTATGACCCCAGGCACATGGGTTTTAGAAGCTTGCGCGTCATTAATGAAGATATTGTCTTAGGGGGAGGTG
>JAAHGE010000473.1 GCA_010672635.1 Desertifilum sp. SIO1I2
TCATAAACGATGCCTTTGCCAGCGTCGTCTACTACTTGGAAGTGGAAGGCGAACTCGAAGCCCTCGATCGCTTGCTCTACAATAAAACCCAAGTCATGGCAGCCAGCGTTAAAGCAGAGGCAAGCGGGGATGGCTATCAGGTGAATTTAGACAGCGTTCCCCTGCTGGGAATTGCCCTGCCGCCGGACAATGGCATCGTTTATGCTCGCTGGTATAGCGCCCAAGGAGAATTAGTCCAATTTTTTGGGGCGATCTCGCCCGCAGACGCTGAGGTTGAAATTGGTTTTATGACCGTGAAACCTAGCGGTTCCGATACGGTGGAATGGCTGAGACAGGTGACTTTGCCCGTGTACGAACGCGGGGTTCTGATTGGTTATCTGCAAGTGGCGACGTTACTCGCCGCTTCGGAAAAGGCGTTGGCAGAGTTTCGTCTGATTCTGTCGTTTGCGATTCCCGTGACTTTGAGTGCTATTGGTTTGGCGGGGTGGTGGTTGGGCGGGATCGCCATGCAACCGATTCGCCAGTCTTACGATCAACTGCAACGCTTTACAGCGGATGCTTCCCACGAACTGCGAACGCCAATGGCGACGATTTTAAGTAATGCTCAAGTGGGGCTATTGTCTGAGTGCGACCCTCAACAGCGCTTGCGTTTAGAAAATATTGTGGATGACGTGAAGTTGATGAGTACCCTGGTGAGTCATTTGTTATTTTTGGCACGCTACCAGGGACAAGTGTTAGAAACGCTCAGACCCGTTGATTTGGGCGAGTTGGTGGCTGAGTTGGTGGAAGATTATGCGATGCGACCCATTGCCAGCCATGTTAATTTAACCTATGTGCTGCCGGAATCCGCGATTAAGATTCAAGCTGATGCTGAGTTGTTGGCAACGGCGATCGCCAATTTGCTGAGTAATGCCTGTAAATATACGCCCCCGCAAGGACAGGTGGAACTCAAACTTTATACCGAGCTGACCTATGCTGTGGTTCAAGTCAGCGATACGGGGATCGGTATTGCCGCACAAGATTTACCCCATATCTTTGAGCGATTTTACCGCGTCGATCCAGAGCGATCGCCCTCAACGGGCGGATTTGGTCTGGGGTTAGCGATCGCCAAACAGATTGTTGAATCCCATCAGGGTAAAATTCAAGCTTCTAGTACCGTCGGGCTTGGCTCAACGTTTCAGATTTTTCTGCCCCTTGCTTACCGCAGCTAATGTCATTTTTTAATCACATTGATCGGCAATACTAGAGTTGTTCTCCATATTTGGTGGGGATTCTATCGCTGCGCGATCTCGTGACGGCCCAACCGGATGACGCGCGAGGTGGTCTTTGTCAATACCGATACCGATCGAAAAGAAGTGGTTTAACTGATTCAGCACTACGACTTTGTAGCGGTTCCGGTTGTGGATCGCGATCGCCGTTTGGTGGGAATTATCACCGTGCAGATTGCGATCGCGGGGTTAATGCTGGGTGTCATCGTCACCGTCTGGGCCGACTTCCTGCAAGGGGATCTCGACGTTGCCCTGTCTGTAGGCTTGAGTTTGCTCTGCATTACCTTAATTGCTTCCGTCGCGGGATCGGGCTTGCCATTCCTGTTTAACTCCTTCGGTCTCGATCCGGCCTTGATGTCTGCCCCATTTATTACCACAGCAGTTGATGTTTTAGGCGTTTTTATTTATCTCTCACTTGCCCGATTAATTTTGGGTTTATAGGTCAATAGTTAACTTTGAAACTTTTCGGGATTGGCAACAGTCCAATTGATCGGATACGGCTCAGATCCCTTCTGATTCTCGCTCAAAAAGCCAACCCATTTTGTCGAGAAATCATCACCTCCGCCCTAAGAGGCAAGAAAGCAGGGAGATTCCTTGCTATAATTCCCTCAGTTTCAACCCTGAAGTAAAGGGTTAAAGTTTCCTAAAACTTTCTCTTTAACCTGATACTTTCAAGTTGAATCCCCTAAGCCGCTCAAGCAACTTCATGACTTGAATCAGGAGTGACTTTAAATATTATGAAATTTGATCGAATTTCGGCTTTACTGACCTTGACTTGTTTTGCGGTTATTGCTCAGAGTCTACCGGCTCGTGCCGAAAGCGTAGACGCGATCGCCTTTGAAGAACAAGCCATTTCTGTCCAAGACCTCGCTCCCGCCCCCATCCAAGACCCAGGCGTTCGCACCTCGGCAACGGCTCTTTTTGAAAATACGGCTGCTCTGCCTCAAACTGAAGTTGACGAAAATGCGGCAGAAGTTCCTGACAATCAGGTGGCTCAGTTTGGCGTTACCCCAGGTACCGCTACCCGTGGCGTTGCGAGCTACGTGGGCGTTGCTGGAAACATCGGTCTGAGCGGTCGTACGGCCCTAGGAGAAACAAATTTTGCAGTCATCAGTAAAATTGGTCTGACCCCCACCTTCTCTGCCCGTCCGGGTGTCGTCATTGGCGACCGAACCACGTTCGTACTTCCTGTCACCTACGACTTCCAACCTACAGTATTCACTGAAGATGCGCCCGTTAGCTTCGTTCCCTATGGCGGTGCAGGCGTCGCCTTTTCGACAGGAGACGATTCCAGAGTTGGTTTGTTACTCACGGGTGGGGTTGATGTTCCCATCGGTCAGAACTTCACCGCAACGGCTGGAACTAACGTGGCTTTCTTAAGAAGAACCGAAATCGGCTTAATGATTGGCGTCGGCTATAACTTCCCCGGCTTCTAAGTTAAGCTCGCATTTCCATCGGTTAGAAAATGCCTCGTGCTTCACCTGAAAAACGCCATGCGCTTACGGCATTCTTTGCAGTTGCTCATCGCTAGCTTAAGTCTGGGTAGTTTGTTCCTGTTGGGATGCAGCCAAAATCGTCAGTTTGGCGATCCTACCAGCAACCAGATAGCCAACTCCTATCTCGCCCAGCCAGTTCCCTGTTAGCTTTGCAATGAATGTTGTTTCACCCCTTGCCTTCTCTAGGATAATTTTGGATTGCCGCCGATCCGCCCTAGAACAGTACCGGAGATGAGTCTTAGTGTTTAACTGGTTCAAAACATATCGAGAAATTTCTATGGTCGGCGATCGCCGCTCCTAATTTCGGATAAAATGCTCCTCAAATCTATCCGGTACTGCTAAAGGCAACAGACGCCCACGTGGGCGTCTGTTGTTGTTAGAGGCTTAGGGGTTGATTGCGAATCGAGCAATCTAATAACTCAACCGGGTGAATAACACGCACCCTCTTTCCCTGCTGGCGGAGGTGTTTCTGGATTTGCAAAGTACAGCCGGGATTTGCCGAGGCGATCGCACTAGCCCCCGTATTTAACAAATTTTCGACTTTTTGCTGGCCCAACTCATCAGCAACTTCCGGTTGCAGCAGATTATAAACCCCCGCGCTGCCGCAACAAAGCGCCGCATCAATGGGTTCGCGTAACTGCACGCCGGGAATTTGCTTCAGCAGTTGGCGAGGTTGGACGCTAATTTTTTGTCCGTGCAGTAAATGACACGCATCCTGATACACCAGGGTGAGGGGTTCGTTGGAAAGGGGAAACAGAGGGGCTGTTAGTCCTGTTTCTGCTAGAAACTCTTGGACATCCTTGACTTTACGGGCGAATTCCTGGGCTTTTTCGCGGTATTCCGGGTCATCTTGGAGAATGTGACCGTACTCTTTGAGGGTATGACCGCAGCCCGCCGCATTAATAATGATGTAGTCTACTTCTGTATCGGCAAAGCTATCAATCATTCGCCTTGCTAATGCTTGCGCCTGTTCCGTTTGACCTTGGTGTTCCGGTAAGGCGGCGCAACAGCCTTGGCTTCGGGGAATGACCACCTCGCAGCCATTAGCCGTTAAGACGCGAACGGTAGCTTCATTCACCGGCGAGAAAAATAGACGCTGCACGCACCCTAAAATAACGCCGACGCGATCGCGCTTTTCCCCTTGTGCTGGGATAATATCGGGCAACTCAGCCGTCAGCGAGGCGAAAGAAAGCTTGGGTAAAATCGCTTCCATTGCCGCTAACCGGGGCGAAATTTTGGGTAACAAGCCGGTAGCGCGGACGAGTTTCTGCAAGCCCAAAAGCTGGTAGAGCAACAGGGGGAACAGCAACAGGCGCAGGCGTTTGGGGTAGGGGAATAGGTTAAAGATCAGGGCGCGAAAAATGCGATCGCCCCAAGAACGCGGCACATTGCGCTCGACTTGCGGGCGCGTGGTTGCAATCAAGCGATCGTACTGCACGCCAGAGGGACAGGTGGTGACGCAGGCTAAACAGCCCAAGCAGGTATCAAAATGCTGGGCGGTGCTATCGGCGAGGGGGGCTTCTCCTTGGTTAATTGCATCCATCAGATAGATTCTGCCCCGTGGCGAATCCATTTCTTTACCCATGACGCGATAACTCGGACAGGTGGAGAGACAAAAACCGCAGTGAACGCAGCTATCGATGA
>JAAHGE010000474.1 GCA_010672635.1 Desertifilum sp. SIO1I2
TGCATCGGTTGCCCCTGCCCGACTAAAGAAAGTGTGCAAAATTTCTCGGCCATGAACTTTGTCTTCAGCACCGCCGAAATCATGACTGCGGTTTTCGTAGATTGAGGCATTTCCTGTGCAAGAGATTGCGATTCAAGCTGCAACATGGTATCGCTTTTGGGCATGAGATCGTGTAAACGTTAAAATGAGCGGATTCAGAGTGCTGGCGAGAATGGCTTGTCAAGATTTGAAGATATTCAGTCGCCGCCAGAACCCTAGACCCAATGAAAACAATCCGAAAAAAGGAGACTGTAAAACACGCTCCTGCAATTGAGGCTCAACGAGATAGACCTGATTCATCATAGGACGAAATGGGGAGTTTGCTGCTATTTACTTGACGAAAACGGTACAGTTGAGATAACAATTCTCCTGGCTCCCTTGTCGTCTAAGCTGTTTCCAGGTGATTCGCACAACCTAAGAATGATGCCTTTTCGATTTGATATTGTGACATTATTCCCAGACTTTTTTACCTCGCCGCTGAAGTCGGGTTTGTTAGGGAAAGCTTTAAACCGAGGGATCGCTGAGGTCTATTTAACCAACCCTCGCGATTTTACAACCGATAAGCACCGTAAAGTGGATGATGAACCCTACGGGGGTGGGGTGGGGATGTTGATGAAGCCCGAACCGATTTTTGCGGCGGTGGAGTCTTTACCCGTTTTAGAACGGCGTATTGTGCTATTGATGACGCCTCAAGGCGAACCGATGAACCAGCCGCTATTCCGGGAGTTAGCCCTTAATTACGATCAGGCGATCGCCATTTGCGGTCATTATGAAGGGGTTGATGAACGAGTGTTACATTTGGTGGATCGGGAGGTGTCGCTAGGCGATTTTGTCTTAACTTGCGGCGAAATTCCGGCGTTAACGCTCATTAATGGGGTAACGCGCTTGCTTCCGGGAACCGTGGGGAAAGAAGCTTCTCTAAAGGCGGAAAGTTTTGAGGCGGGGTTACTGGACTATCCCCAATATACCCGTCCGGCAGAGTTTCGCGGTCATAAGGTGCCCGACGTGTTGCTTTCGGGTCATCATGGGGAGATCGAACGCTGGCGCAAATCTCAGCAAGTGCAACGAACGCGATCGCGCCGCCCCGATCTTTATCTAGAATGGCTTAAACAACAGAATCGTTCTGAAATGAGTTCTGGCGATCGCCTGTAAGTTAAGCTATTGCAATGCCGATCGATCGGACAAGAAATGACCCTCTTGAGATTAGTTTCGGTCGGCAATTTCGCTTTGAGCATCCAGCAATTGACAAAAGTCTTGAATCCCTAACTTCACCGCATAAATTAGCATGGGCGTTGCTAAAGTGGCGGGTAATAATTCTGAAAGCGCTAAAAATTCGATAACGCTAGCAATCGATCCCTGGCTTAAATCGACTCGAAATTCTGCTTTACAAATCACCGATCGCCACTTTCTGGTTAAAGCATCTAACCATTCAGAATTCTCCATTTGAGGTTGTTGTCCAATCCGAATTGCCAGACTCATTGCGGCATCTTCAAGGTCTCCCTCGCAGTCTTCAATCACTTCTAAGGCTTTTAATGCACCCGGAAAAGCGGTTAATTGGGCGCGATACTCTTCAATTTCTTGAGATGAAACTACAGTCACTGCTCATTGACTCCCTTCAGGTTGCAAAAGTAAGAAACAAATTTACGATTCGATCTTTGTGCCACCTCCAATGCTCAAATTGAGTTGAAATTAAAAAATCTCCAAGATTATTTCATTATTTTAAGACTTAAGAGGAATTGTCTTGAACGCTTAACTTTATTCCGCATAAATCTTCAAAAGATCGGGATTTTGTGTTAATACAGAAACAGCACAAACTCACGGAAATTTTAGGCGGAAAACAGCCACGTATTAACCGCCTTTTGAGGAGAAGCTGTTATGGATATTCAACGCCCCAACGCTCAACCTCTTTCCCCGGACGATGAGTTGCAACTCAGCAAACTCAAAGCGACCATTGAACGGGCGATCGCAGATGGGAGAATTACCTCTCAAGAACTGCAAAGCATTAAAGCAGTCATGTGGGCAGATGGCAAGGTAATGCCGCAAGAACTCGACTTAATCCGCACCCTGATCCACGAAAAGATTGCTAAAGACGAACTCATCTATGAATGGTACTAGGTTGAGCGAGCCAAACTCAGCACCAGCCAATATCGCTTCCATAGACGCCACCGCCAGAATATCTCCTATCCCTGACAAGCAGACGCCTAGATTCAGTAGATAATAGGGACTCGTTGTGTTACAAAATTGAGATCTCTATGGGTCGTGCTACTAAAGTTGTATTGGCTTACTCCGGCGGCGTTGATACCTCAGTGTGCATTCCTTACCTCAAAAACGAGTGGGGAGTCGAAGAAGTCATTACCCTCGCTGCCGACTTGGGTCAGGGGGATGAACTCGAAGCCGTGCGGGAAAAAGCCTTAAAATCAGGAGCAAGCATTTCCCTGGTTGCAAATGCCACAGAAAGCTTTGTCACCGACTATGCCTTTCCGGCCATTCAAGCCAATTCCCTCTATGAAAACCGCTACCCGCTTTCTACCGCTCTAGCGCGTCCTTTAATTGCTAAATTACTGGTAGAAGCAGCCGAGAAGTATGGCGCAGATGCGATCGCGCATGGCTGTACTGGCAAAGGAAACGACCAAGTTCGCTTTGATGTATCCGTCGGCGCGTTAAACCCCAACCTCAAAATCCTCGCACCCGCTAGGGAATGGGGATTTAGCCGCGAACAAACCATCGAATACGGCGAACGCTTTGGTATTCCCGCACCCGTGAAAAAATCCTCCCCCTACAGCTTAGACAAAAACCTGTTGGGCATGGCAATCGAAGCCGGAATTTTAGAAGACCCCTACGCCGAACCCCCGGAAGAAGTCTTCCAAATGACCAAAGGCATCGCAGCAACGCCAGACGAACCCGAATACGTCGAAATCAGCTTTGAAAAAGGCGTTCCCGTCGCCGTTAACGGTCAATCTTTAGCCCCCGTTGAACTGATCAAAACCCTCAATACCCTAGTGGGCAATCATGGCGTCGGTCGAATTGATATGATCGAGAACCGCCTCGTCGGGATTAAATCGCGAGAAGTGTACGAAACCCCCGCCTTATTAGTCTTAATTCAAGCGCACCGCGACCTAGAAAGCCTCACCCTCACCGCAGATGTCACCCAATACAAGCGAGGAATTGAAGAAACCTATTCCCGCCTAGTCTATAACGGTCTGTGGTACAGCCCCTTAAAAGGAGCCTTAGACGCCTTTGTACAGCAAACCCAAGAACGGGTCAATGGTACAGTCCGGATTAAGCTATTTAAAGGAACCGCGAGTATCGTCGGCCGCAAGTCCGAAAACTCCCTCTACAGCATGGGGTTAGCCTCCTACGGCGAAGAGGATCAATTTGACCACAAAGCCGCAGAAGGATTTATCTACGTTTGGGGACTTCCCACCCGCGTCTGGTCGCAAAAACACCAAAGCTAGAAGATAGGACACCCACCTCACTCAGGGGTGGGTGCTTTGCAAAGCTCAAAATTACAATAAACGATAACCCTTCCTCCATCGCCAGCTATGGAAACGCTAACCCTCAACCTTGCACCCGCGCTGCGACTAACCGACGAGCAATTTTACGCGCTTTGCATGGCAAATCAAGCGTGGCGGCTGGAGATGACAGAAACCGGAGCGTTAATCATTATGCCACCGACGGGCGGAGAAAGCGGAATTCGCAATTCAGCATTGACGACAGAACTCACCCTTTGGAACCGTCAAACTCAATTCGGGGTTGTTTTTGACTCTTCCACCGTTTTTCAACTTCCCGATGGGTCAAAGCGATCGCCCGATGCGTCCTGGGTTACACTAGAACGCTGGCAAGCTTTATCCGCAGAAGCACGGCGCAAATTTCCCCCCTTATGTCCCGATTTTGTGGTTGAACTCCGTTCTGAAACCGATAGCCTCTCTCAACTTCAAGCCAAAATGCAGGCTTATCTTGCCAATGGTATTCGCTTAGGTTGGTTAATCGATCCTTTAACACCCCTGGTCGAAATTTACCGCCCTCAACAACCTGTAGAAACGCTGAATTTCGCAACTGAACAGCCTCCCCTCCTATCTGGCGAAGAGGTTTTACCTGGATTTTTGCTAGATGTGGGTTTAATCCTCAATATCTAGCCGTCGCTATACTAAAATCAACGCTTTGAGCCACGGACGGTATGCTACAACAACTACCCGCCGACACAACGCCAGAGGTTATCTATCCAGATAGCGACGGACAACCGATGTCAGACAATACAAAACAGTTTCGTTGGATTGTCACGATTAAAGAGAATCTGGAAATTCTGTTCGCCAACGATCCCAATGTTTTTATTGCAGGGGATTTACTGTGGTATCCCGTACAGGGGAGC
>JAAHGE010000475.1 GCA_010672635.1 Desertifilum sp. SIO1I2
GGCGTAGGATTAAGAAGGCGGGTATCGGATTAGAACGATTAAAGGGAGGAGGATCGCTGTCTTCTGGGCAATCTGAGTTGAAACAATGATTAATGATTTAATAATTTCTCTATTTATTGCGGTGGGCATTTCCGCGTTGGGAATTTTCCTGGCAGGAATGCCTGGAGTGATGATTTTATGGTTATCGCAACCTTTTCTATTATGCGTTTACGGGCCGCGATCGATTCGCAGAATTAAATCGGGGGGCGGATTTACCTTAATTTATTTGGTTTCGATGTTATGGTCTTTAAGTATTTTGCCGGGGTATCTCGTTGCATTTCGCTTATTTGAAGATTTAGCTAAACTCAATCAAATCGCTATTTTTATCGGGATTTTGTATTTAGGCAGCGTTATCATTACAACGATTATTTACGGTTTTGTAGCCGCCTTTACAGATTTTTCTTAGAGTGTTTCGATTGTCTATTTTTTCTGCCGATACTGTGCGTTTTTAATCGGTAAACCCCCGATCCTGCAACCCATACAGCACTCTAGAAACAGTAATTCTGTAAGTCGTGTTACAGAATCATATTTTAACAACCGTTGTAATAACACTAGACGTAGTGTGGGTAATCGTACGCTCATGGTATTGACAGCAACAGAACAAGGGGCTAGACGTAACGCTCAACCTTGTGTCGTTTGTGGTGGCGTTCACCTCAGCCAAGATCATTGGAAATTTATGGCAGATATGCCGCAAGACCCCATTGATTTAATTGACGATCTGACCAAAATGGGGGTTTACAAATCGCGATCGCTGTCAATTGCACAGACTCTCAATCAAGCCGAATTACGCAAGCAATTATTCCTAAAAATGGCAGGACGGGGCAACCCCAAGCGCGAACGTCTCTGCAACGATCTAATTCAGTTAGCCGGGGGACTTGATGCCGCTTTTGCAGCAGCATTTGGACCGAAAGCCGGTGCATTTTTTGCTGATGCCAACCGCACCAGTAATGCCACCCGACGGCAATTTCTCCGCAATATTGCCGTGGGTGCAGCCTTAGTCACCTTGGTGAATTGTGCCCCCAGAGAAGAGAACCCGCAAGCCACCACCCAATCGGCGGCGGGAGGGGGTGCAGTTGGGGAGAATTTAGAAAAAACGAATTTGCGCGTTGGCTTTATTCCCATCACCTGCGCGACGCCCATTATTATGTCCGAACCCTTGGGCTTTTATCAGAAATATAACCTCAATGTCAGCGTGGTGAAAATGCCCAGTTGGGCGGCGGTGCGAGATAGCGCGATCGCAGGCGAACTCGATGCCTATCATATGTTAGCCCCCATGCCGATTGCCATGACCCTCGGTTTGGGTTCGGCCACCTTCCCTGTCAAACTGGCCAGCATTGAGAATATTAACGGTCAAGCGATTACAGTGGCCAATAAGCATAAAGACCGGGTGAGAGGGCCAGAAGACTTCAGAGGCTTCAAAATTGGCGTTCCCTTCCCCTACTCAATGCATAATCTCTTATTGCGCTACTACCTCGCCAGCGGCGGCTTAAACCCCGATACCGATGTCCAAATCGATCCGGTTCCGCCACCCGATAGCGTCGCCAGATTGACGGTTGGCGATATTGATGCCATGTTAATGCCCGATCCGTTTAACCAGCGGGCCGTCTACGAAGGGGCTGGCTTTATCCACATGCTAACTAAAGATCTCTGGCCGGGTCATCCCTGCTGTGCCTTTGCTGCGAGCGATCGCTGGATTGAAGACCATCCTAATACATTCCGCGCCCTCAACAAAGCCATTATTGACGGCACAGGCTACGCCAGCAACCCCGCCAACCGCAAAGAAATTGCAGCCGCCATCTCTTCTCGCCAATTCCTCAACCAACCGCAAGAAGTCGTAGAAGCCGTTCTAACTGGTAACTTTGAAGACGGTTTAGGCAACACTCAAAACGTCCCGGATCGCATTGATTTTGACCCCTATCCCTGGCAAAGTTTTGCCTATTGGATTTCTTCCCAACTCACCCGTTGGAATTTCCTTCCCGAAGAAAGAGCCAATTACGAAGAAATTGGACAAGAGATTTTCCTCACAGACTTAGCGAGAGAATTGGCTCAAGAAATTGGTCAAAATCCCCCCACTGAAGAACTGCGGGTTGAAAAACTCAAATTTGACGAATTTAATCCCGAACAAGCTAGCGCCTACGTTAAACAACAAGTCGATAAATTTGGCGTTTAATCTCCTTTCCAGCCCAGAACTTGAGTCATGCAAAATACATCGCGTGCAGCCAATGGCATTCCCGCTTGGCTGTTGAATAAAAATCTCCAAGCTTTTGTCTTGTTTTTATTGTCCCTAATTAGTTTCCTGGCGATCTGGGAAATTGGGGCACAAACAGGACTCTTTTCTCGACTGATGCCTTCTGCTAGCCGGACTTTAATCGACTTTTGGGGGTGGATTTCTGACCCTTTTTACGATTATGGCCCGAACGATAAAGGCATTGGCTGGCACCTTTTGGTGAGTCTGCGTCGCGTCGTCATTGGATTTACCATTGGTTCGCTCATTGCCATTCCCCTAGGCGTTGTAGTGGGCTTATCGGAAGTGCTATCCAAAGCCATCGATCCTTATATTCAACTCCTCAAACCCGTTTCTCCTCTGGCTTGGCTGCCTTTAGGGTTGGGGTTGCTGCAAGACTCGGAAAAAACCGCCTTATTCGTGATTGCTATTACCAGTATTTGGCCGACCTTAATTAATACCAAATTTGGCGTTAGCAATGTCAGTTCGGAATATCTAGATGTCGCCAAAACCCTCGGTGCATCCCGCTGGCGTACCATTCGCAAAGTGATTTTACCCGCTGCGGCCCCTAGTATTGTTTCGGGTTTGCGAATTAGCATTGGCATTTCTTGGCTGGTGATTGTTGCTGCCGAAATTTTGGTGGGGGGAACGGGCTTAGGTTACTTTGTTTGGAACGAGTGGAATAACCTTAGCATCACTAGCATTATTACCGCCATTATTGTCATCGGTTTAGTTGGAATTATTCTCGATCGAATTTTTGGGATTTTACAAAGTTTCGTCTCGTTTGGTAGAAAATCATGACGGTTTCTTCTCGCTATCAACCTTCAGAATATGAGGCTTTAGCAACAGACGTTCAAGTCTCTTTGCGTCATGTTTCTAAAGTGTTTCCTGGAAAGCGCGGTTTCCTCAATCGCTGGAGTGGCAAAGCCCGATCGGATTATCTCGCTTTAGATGATATTAGCCTCGATATTCAACATAACAAGTTTGTTTCGATTATTGGCCCATCGGGTTGTGGAAAATCGACGTTGTTGAGCATTATTGCAGGCTTATTAACCGCGACTTCGGGTTCTGTTTGGATGGATGGTAAACCTATTTTAGGTCCTGGTCCCGATCGCGGTATGGTGTTTCAAAACTATGCTTTGATGCCGTGGATGACAGTCGAGGAAAATATTCGGTTTGCGGTTGAAACCGTGTATCCGAAAATGTCGCTGACTAGACAAAAAAACATCGTTCGTGAGAATATTCAACTGGTTGGCTTGAGCGGTGCAGAAAAGAAACATCCCCACGAATTATCTGGCGGTATGCGTCAGCGAGTTGGCATTGCTAGGGCGCTTTCAATTAGTCCGCAAATTCTGTTGATGGATGAGCCTTTTGGCGCGTTAGATGCTCTAACTCGCGGCTTTTTGCAAGACGAAATTGAGCGAATTTGGGAACAGCAACGCCAGACGGTAATTATGATTACTCACAGTATCGAGGAGGCGCTATTACTCTCCGATGAAATTGTGATGATGACGCGAGGTCCTGCTGCAAAGATTGCTCAAATTCTAGAGGTTCCTTTCCCTCGCCCGCGCAATCGAGAAACGCTGGATCAATATCCAAGCTATCACGAATTGAAGGCGGAAATGGAACGGCATTTATCGCGCGAAACTCGTGCGGTGGAAGAGTCTCGCGTTCAAGCAGCTTAGTTTTGAGGTTAAGATTGCAAAGCTGGGGTGAATTGACAGTGGTTTTCTCAGATGAGGTGCAACAAGATTCTCCTGATTTAGAGAAAATAGACTTCACAGAATCCCAAAACTTTGTGACTCAACTCTGGTGTATTGTTTTAAGGAGTGAATGATGGCGATTGCTGAGATTACGGATAAGTTATTGGCGGCGAAGAAAGCTAAAGGTGTAACTTTTGCGGATTTAGAATCAGCAGTAGGACGCGATGAAGTTTGGATTGCTTCGGTGATTTACCGTCAAGCGAGTGCTTCGGAAGAGGAAGCGAAAAAGATTGTGACGGCTTTGGGTTTAGGGCCTGAATATGCCGAACCCTTAATGGAATGTCCCCTCAAAGGTTCCCTGGATCAAACGATTCCCACTGACCCTTTAATTTACCGCTTTTATGAGATTATGCAGGTTTATGGAATGCCGATTAAAGCGGA
>JAAHGE010000476.1 GCA_010672635.1 Desertifilum sp. SIO1I2
TAAACCTCTCTTACAGGTGACTCTATATACATCAGTCTTCTACCAAGGTTGTGCTAGATGTTAGATCCCCCCTAGCCCCCCTTGCAAAGGGGGGAACCGGAGTCAAAGCACCTAGATTAAGCCTGCAAGAGAGGTTTTATGGTGATTCAGGATAGCTGTACCTGAAAATTAGGGTTGGCAACGCTTATTTTCAAACTAGATTTTTAAAAACCCTTCAGGCATAACTGTAAATAGGGTTCTCCGTTGCAATCCTTCTTGGTGCAGAATATCATTAGCAGCTAATAAACCGCTACTAATGGCGCGTTCCATTAAACCGCAGGGAAATGGCATTTTCACCCAGTCGCCTGCAAACCTTAAGTTAGCAATTCCCGAACGAGTTTCGGGACGATTGGCATAGCTTCCGGGGGGATAGCCAGAGAAGTTCTTTTGATTGACTAATTCCCGATGCAGCATTGTGGCATCTTTGAGTTCTGGCACAATTTCATAGAGTTCTTGCTCAAACGTTGCTAAGAGTGCAGGTTGATCGGGAAACTCTTTTTCTTTGTAACAGTAGGCGTGCAATTCTACAACGCTTCCCCCAGTTTTTTCGTGCCATGCAATAAACTGGTCTTGAATGCGGTGATATAGGGTAATGCTATCGGTGAGACGATAACCGGAAAGCGAGGTAAAGTTGCTGTGTTCCCATGAAAAATCGCGATCGAACCAAAAACGGGCAACTGCGAACGGATCGGCGATCGCCAATTGTCCTATTTGTTGCTTAACCTGCGGATCGAGATCCCCACTAACGAGGGAAAATAGCTGCTTCACCCCCGGAACATCAGCCGCAATCACATAATAATCGGCTTGTAGGGTTTCTTCGATGGGGGGTTGAGCAGGCGGGACAATCCCCGCAAGCTGAAGGCGATCGCCCTCTCGATCCCTCACCTGAAACCGCGCTAAATCGCGCTTTGCTGGGCCAGCAAGCACCTTGCCATCGCGATCGAAGGTGGCCCCGTGGCAAGGACAAACAAACTGACCATTAGCCTGGGGTTGCACCGTACAGCCTTGATGCGTGCAAGTTAGCGATAGCGCCTCTTGACTTTGAGCCGAGGTAGCGTAAACGCGATCGCCTGCACCGTAATACTCTAACGTGTCGCTAGCCAGCAACCGATTGCGATTCACCCAAAACGGCACATCGCTAACCGCCTCTCCCACCTGGTAGCTAAGAGCAGTAATTTTCCCCTCTGCGGCTTGAATATTGCTTACCGTGGCTTCCGTTACCACCTTTCCGCCTTTGGCTTCAATGGCGCGAACAATGGGTTCTACTAGCGAGGTTCCCATATCTTGACGGGTACCATTAAACGCTAACCCTTCCGGATTGCCAAAGAAATAAAAGTGGAAAAATTGCATTAATTCCCCGACGCTAAGGACATCGGGTGCATTTAAGCTGGATTTAGCAAAGGGAAGGAAATAGAGATCGTACAACCCTTGGGGAAATTCATCTTTTACCCAATCTGCCACCGAGATATCATCTAAACGGGCAAAAGTTTTCTCGGTTTTAAACCCACCAATGGCGCGAAATACCTGCCAATGCGCGGGTTTGGTGAGATTAATTCCCCAGCGCAGGCGGTTGGGAGAAGAAATGGCTAAATCTACCACATTCCAGGGAAAGGCGGAATGACTCGGCTTAAACACCTCTGGATCGTAGGTATTCTCGCGAAAAACCACCGCGTAGGATTTCAGCGAGAGAAAGTTTTCTTGAATATTGAGTTCTTCAACCAGCTTTTTAAGGTTGTAGTATTGGGGAAAAAAGCCGTGAAAGCCATGTTCCATCATGAAAGATTCTTCTCCCACTTGGATCGGCCAACTGGCAATTTTTCCGCCTAACTGGGGAGATTTCTCTAACAGCGTTACTGCAAAGCCGCGCTGACTCAACTCGTAGGCGCTGGCTAACCCGGCTAACCCCCCGCCAACGACAACGGCGGTTTTGGGTTGAGAGAGCGATCGCGGTAAATCTAAGGTATCTTGCACATAGACCGCAGGCTCTGGTTTGGTAAAGCGAGAGTATCCTAATCCCCCAACAACGGCACTCGCACCAAATAATTTAAATAACGTTCGACGGGAAATAGATGGCGATGGTAAAGAATTCGGTGATTCACTCATGAACCCTGGACTATCCTCACACAAAAAGCAATTGAATACTGGCGCGAAACCCTGGCTGTTATCCAACGAATCTTGATTGAATGGTTACGTCAGCGAGGTTTACGGGTGTTTTAAGGTATTTTTTCGGTTGCGGTTCTCCTCCTTATCGGCTTTATTCTGGCAGAAAGAGCGCAACTGTCAACTGCTCAGGCGTTTGAGAGTGCAACCGGGCGCGATGCTAGTTGGTACAGCTTTGGGGTTGAAAGCGCGGCTACTAGGGAAGCACCAATGGCAACAGCAAACCCTCAAAAAAGGGTTAATTTTGCCTTTACCACCATCAGAATCGGACAGACGCTCTTAGTTTAGGCGATCGCGGCTTTTTGCAGGCTAAGTTCCAAGACTCAATTTCTTAAGTATTATCTCTTATGTAGGCGTTCGCTTTATTCTCGGTACGCAGTTCGCCAGATGCACAGAGGATACAGGAGGCGCATTCCTCTAGAGCAGCGCTTTTTCTGGAAAAGTTGCTCGAACTTGCCCAAACGAGGCGCTGATAGGGGGGTGGGCGTTTCCATTTTGGGTTTTGTGCCAATTGGCGATCGCCATAACCCTCGATCCTCCGATCGAATATTACCAGAAGCCCTCATGTTGACAAGATAGTCAATGTGCGCTGAAATAGAAGTACAGCCTTTTTCAGATCCGTGAAGCACATTTTCGTTCAAAGTCTCCCTTTTTAAGGGGAATTTAGGAGGAACGTGCCGGATCTCATCCAATCAAAAAACGCTATATTCCTTCGGCTTCAGTTCTCCATTACTCGCTGTTTGGCGAAGTCAACATTTGTAATCTTTCCCACTAATTGAATAGTCTCTCAGTCATTTCGCGGGTATTGTGTGAAGTGGCAAAATTTTCAATCTTTGTTTTTCTTACTCCTGACAAATAGGAGGCAAAAGTCCCATGAAGCATCGCCTGAATTTATCTAAATTACGTTCAGGCAAGATAACAGGGGTTAGCTTAGTGCTGGCTGTTCTGGGTTCTATCCTGGTGATTCTCAATCGTCAACCGCCAAAAATTGCTAGCAAGATTGAGGGTTTCTGTCAACAAATCATTCAACCCAATGCAAAGATTGAAAATACCAAAGTCAATCAAATTCAAGGCAAAGAAGGGGCAACTAGAGAGAGCATTCGCCAAATCTTAGGAACTCCTTATTGTACCTTGCCAAAAATTTCCCTGCGTTCCGGTGCCATTACAGAACGCGAAGCTTACTCTTTAGAAGACGATTCTTATTTGATTGTTGCGTATGAAGGCAATCAATATTTAGGCTATGGCATCGAGGCAGATTCTAGCACTCAACTGAGTTGGTTATTCCGGTGGGATCGAACTTCAAAAAACCAAGCCAAAGAAATCGCGATTCGAGAACTTTGGGAAATTCAAGCCGGAGAAACAATTGCTGGTTATCGAATTGCTGGAGGCTTAGGCGATGTCTCCATTGAATTTAAGGGTTCAATCTTAGCCCCCATGCAGGGTTTAGTCACAGGTGATTTTGTCCTCGTCTCTGACAATAACCTGATTAAAAATCCGACAGATTGCGTCATCTTTTCTAGCAGCCAAATGCCAGCTTACTTACTCAAATCTTGCGGTTTAAGCGATCGCAATCTCGGTAGAGTCCAACAAGGCAACCCCATCGGCAAAACTGGAGGCTATCTTCACCTCTCCCTTCTAAACTACCGCAAAACTGACACCCAAGCCGGTCAGTGGATCTATGTTTCTCCGTCTTCTAAATTCCTAGAAAGGTTGCTAAAAGCGTCATGAAACTGCACTCCCTCAAATTAATCCTCAGCGCCATTATCTTTAGCTTGGCGATGCAAATGGCACAAGCCGCCAAAGCCGAAAATCTTGAACTGAGTTTCAGCATACATGAAGCCGAAAGCGTTGCTGCTACATCCGTTCAGAGTTCTGTGGGTTTAGATTTTTCAGTTCCGGTTTATCAAGCTGCATCCCCCACTGAAACAGAGGCTCATCCGGCTGCTGCTGCGGTTGCAACGGTTGCTAAACCCAGCGAACCTCAAAAACCTCAAGAGGTTGCCCAAATCCCCGATGATTGGTGGGAAAAAGGCTCAGATTCGCCGTTAGCGATCGCCATTGGTGCAGCCGAAGGCACCCGCCAACCCGATGGGACAAAAAATTCTGCTTACTACTGGCATACCGATCCCGGAAACGGTGCCAACAATTTTGGCACTTTTAGCTATCAACACCTCTCGGATCGCGATACACAAA
>JAAHGE010000477.1 GCA_010672635.1 Desertifilum sp. SIO1I2
GGCAAAGGTGCCATTATTCCATGTCAGGTTTGGACACAGGGAATATTCTTGTTTTTGACAAAAAAAGCAGTTCATGCAGGGGGCAGAATTATTGGCGACAACGCGATCGCCCACTTGCCTCCCCATCCCCCCATCCTCTTTTCCCCAACGCCCAACGCCCATTCCCAACTATGATAAAGTGGCTGATTTGAGAGTAGAGAAGAAGGCGTTCCAGCGTGCTAGCAGCATTACTATACGGTAAAGAAGACCTCCGGTTAGAAACCACGGAAGATCCCACCCCCCAAGCCGGTGAGGTGACGATCCGCGTTAGAACCGCCACAACTTGCGGAACCGATCTCAAAGTTTGGCGGCGGGGAGGTCATGCCAAAATGCTGAAACTCCCCTCTGTGTTTGGTCACGAAGCGGCTGGAGAAATTGTTGCCATCGGGGAAGGGGTCACGGGGTGGCAAGTGGGCGATCGCGTTGTCGCCAATAATTCTGCCCCCTGCATGAACTGCTTTTTTTGTCAAAAACAAGAATATTCCCTGTGTCCAAACCTGACATGGAATAATGGCACCTTTGCCGAATATCAAACCATTCCCGCAGCGATTGTAGAGCGAAATTTGCTGGCAATTCCAGAGGATCTGCCGGATGCGATCGCCTCTTTAACAGAGCCTCTCGCCTGCGTTCTGCATGGCATTGCCCGATCGGGAATTCGCTCTGGAGATACGGTGGCGCTTCTGGGCGATGGCGCGATTGGCTTAATGTTTGTCGCCGTTCTGGCCCGTCAAACAAAAGCCAAAATTCTCTTGTTTGGCGGGAACGAGCAGCGTTTAGAACTCGGACGACAACTCGGCGCAACCCAAGCTTACAACCACCATCAAATCACCGATATTCCCAGCATCGTCCGCCAGCAAACCCAAGATTGGGGGGCAGATATCGTCATTGAGGCCACGGGCGTTCCCAGCGCTTGGGAAACCGCGATCGCCTGCGGTCGTCCCGGCGCGACGATCAACCTATTCGGCGGGTGTCCGCGCGATAGTACTATTACCGTGAATACCGACCGCTTGCATTACAGCGAACTCACCCTCAAAGGCGTCTTTCACAACACCCCCCAATACGTGCGCGACAGCTTGGCACTGCTGGCAACTCGCAGCATTCCCTTTGAAGCCTTAATTAGCGATTATCGCCCCCTGCAAGACCTGGAAAGCGTGTTTCAGGCGATGAAGAACCGTCAAGCCATCAAGGTCGCGATCGCGCCATAGAACTTCACAAATCACCGATTTCCAGGTAACGAGCGCTTATGATCGGAAAGCTAAATCACCGTCGAGGTTGTGCGGCGGTGCAAGTGAAGTCTACCGAGTTTATGAACAAAATTGGTTTATTGCTCTTACCCCTAGCCGTCTGCTGGCTGCCAACACCAGCAAACGCCTTACCGGGACAAACAACAGACGTTGTGACCACTTGGATACAAGCCCATCCTACCCTGCGACCGGGTAGCGGCGAGCGACTGATGGTGCGTAAAAGTAACTCCCCGGCGCAGCGCTTTTTGTTCCAAGCCTCCGTTTTGCCCCCAGGTCGCGCCACCCCCGCCCCCGATTCGAGTATTATTAGTCACGAACGGATTGAGCTATTTGATAGCATTAATGGGGTGACGCGCGATCGCCTCGAAGAATCCCTCAGAAGCATCTACGGTTCCGACATCTACCAAGACTACACCCAAGCTAGGGTTGTCTACGAATATCCTTCGCCCCTGGCAATTAATCAAGCGCGCACCCAAAGCACTCCCCTGCGAGAATCCTTACAAGGTCAACTGCGTCAAGGCGTCCGGTTTGCCTACTGGGTAGAAACGGCCGAACCGCGTAACGGCATTGCTGTTACGGGTCGGATGGTCGTTTTTCTCAGGAGCGATCTCGACAAAATGGAAACAGAACTTCGCAACCGCTAGAAACTCAGCCACTCGCCCGCAAAAATACTTTTAACCGCTACGGCGATCTGGGCAATGTCTCGATCGAGTAAGGGCGGCCAAAAGACGCCCCGCTTTTGTCCTAAAGCATACAGTTGGGGGCTTTCGGTAGCGAGGAGATAAATCGCATAGGCGAGTTCTCGATCCAGGCGATCGGTTTGTTGCAGTGCGTCAAACACAATTTTTAGGGCTAACAAAATGGACGTGACTTGTCCGGGAATAGGCGCTTCATTGTGTTGCAGCCTCACCAAAAAAGCATCCGGGTTTTGGCTGGTATGACTGGCTTGGGTAATTAAAAAGCGTCGAGCAGTTTCGTAGTCCATAAATCCTGAGAAAGTCGCCTTCAGACACGCACGCCAATATGATAAAAATCCCTTCCGACACAAGCGCCTCAATCATTACTCTACTCGGAATGGAGGACTTTGGCGGTACTTTGAAATCCACTCATTCCTTTCAACTCCTTTAGGTCTATCCATGCTAACGACTTCTACCGTTCCGTTTGTCGATCTGTCCATTGCTCACCAACCCATCCAGCCTGAACTGGATGCTGCCATTGCTCAAGTCTTGCGCCAAGGCGATTTTATTATGGGCAAGGCTTTAGCCGAATTTGAAGCCGCTTTTGCTCAGGCGTGCCAAACGCAACTGGCGGTAGGAGTCGCTTGCGGAACCGATGCGATCGCGCTCGGCTTAAAAGCCTGTGGTATTCAACCGGGTGATGAGATTTTGTTGCCCGCCAATACCTTTATTGCCACCCTGATTGGCGTCCTCCATGCGGGCGCTACCCCGGTGCTAGTCGATTGCGACCCAGACACGGCTCTGATTGACCTGAAGGCGGCCAAAGCTGCCATTACCTCAAAAACCAAGGCCATTGTCCCCGTGCATCTCTACGGGCAAATGGTATCGCCCCAAGCCCTATTGGAATTAGCCCAAGCCCATTCCCTGTTGATTTTTGAGGATGCGGCCCAAGCTCATCTCGCCCAACGAGATGGATATACGGCTGGATCGGTGGGAACGGCGGCCGCGTTTAGCTTCTATCCCAGTAAAAATTTAGGCGCTTTTGGCGATGGCGGCATCGTCTGTACCGCGCAAGCAGAAGTTGCTGCCAGAATGCGATCGCTCCGCAACTACGGTGCACCCCGCAAGTATTACCACACCGAACTCGGCACCAATAGCCGCCTCGATACCCTGCAAGCGGCAATTCTCAACGTCAAATTACCCCATCTCAACGCTTGGAATCAGTCGCGCAACCAAGCCGCTCAATATTACGATAGCGGACTTGCCGCCTTTAGCGATCGCGGGATTGTGCCGATCCAAAATCGCAGCGGTACGGGTCACGTTTATCACCTCTATGTGATTCGCGTCCTTGACGATTGCCCCATAAATCGCGACACTTTACAACAAAAGCTAGAAGAACAGGGCATTCAAACCGGGATTCACTATCCCATCCCTTGTCATTTGCAACCCGCCTATCAAAATCTTGGGTTTAAAGCTGGAGATTTCCCCCAAGCCGAGCAATTGTGCCAGCAAATTCTTTCTCTCCCCATGTTTCCCGGCATAACTTTACAACAAATTCAACAAGCGATCGCCGCAATTGGGTTAGCCATCGGTGAAAATTAGGGAAAACTAAAGATTAAGGAGTTCGCGATACGCAGGCGAACTCCCTTTAATGTTGCTTAGGGAATGCATCTCAACCCGTGCAAGACCGGTAAGAACCCTTGGATGGTTTGCCCCAAAACAGCTATGACAACTGAAAAACTCAAACATAATTTTCCCCTAACGGAGCAAACCCTGCTCTTGAGCGCGATCGCCTTTTTATTGCTCGCGTTGTACGCCCCCGTCCTCGCCCATTGGTACGACGGTTGGCTCAATAAAAGTATTAGCATCGAACACGAATACTTCAGTCATGGGCTAATTGGCATTCCCTTTGCAGCCTATATTGCTTGGACCAAACGCCATCGCTGGCAGCAATTAGCCAACCGCTCTCACCTCCTGGGTGGGATACTGATTGGGTTAGGGGGAATATTTTACCTCAGCGGACTGCCCCATTTTGCGAACCTCTCCTTTCCAGCCATTTTGAGCGGGATTTGCTTGTGGCTCAAAGGCATACCCGGATTTAGGCTCATGGGGTTTCCCCTATTGCTGGTCTTTCTGGCAACACCCACCGACGTTCCCTACTTAATTGAACCCTACGCCCTGCCCCTGCAAAGCTTCATTGCCAACATTGCCGGATTTATCCTATCGAGTTTGGGGATGGATGTTACCGTCGAGCAGATTTATCTATTTGTCGGCGGTCGAGTCGTAGAAGTGGCCCCCCACTGTGCGGGGTTAAAAATGTTATTTACCAGCCTCTATGTCAGCTTAATGCTGTTGTATTGGTCGGGCGCGATCGCCTCTCGTCGTAAAACCGGCTTACTCTTAGGGGGAGCCGTCTTAATTAGCGTTA
>JAAHGE010000478.1 GCA_010672635.1 Desertifilum sp. SIO1I2
AGTTTCGCCTGGCCGATGCCATGGATATCGGTGAGGCGATACAGGCTGGTCGGCCGCTTGGCGGCGAGCTCGAGCAGCGTGCGGTCGGAGAAGATCACATAAGCCGGCTGCTGCAATTCGGTAGCCACCCAGGTTCTCTTTCGAGAAGGCGATCCGGGCGATGCCTTTTATATTATTCTGTCGGGTGAAGTGGAAGTCTATGTCGAAAAGATTGGCAAGCATTTAACCACTCTGGGGTCGGGCAAGTTCTTTGGCGAATTATCCTTAATGTTAGGCATTCCTCGAACCGCCACAATTCGGGCGACTGAAGAGACGCTGTTATTTGCGATTAACAATCTTGCATTTGAAAAACTGCTGCGCGAACACCCAGAACTGGGTGAAGCTATTATCCAAGAACTGGCCCGACATCGCGAAGAACTCGCCGAACGCCAGAAGCAGCTTCGGGAAATGGGTTTAGTGGATGATGATGAAGATGATAAAAACCCAGTGATTTGGGTTCGCAAGCGCCTCAAGAACCTCTTTGGGGTGACAAGTCCATAGCGTTTGCTAGCTTCCTATTCAAGTTCCCCTTTTGAAATCGCGTTCTCACCTGAAAGAAAATCGCTACATCGTCTTAGAAATTAAGACCTTACAGGAATCGCACTCAATGCTAGTTTCTACAATAGGCAGGTCTTGACCTTTAATCCAAACTTGCTGAGGTTGAATTCCGTGGAACTGGAGTTTAACTCTATGGTAGGGAAATTCAAAGTTCCCCTCACTTTGCCAGATTAGGGTAATTTCTGCGCCCGTGCGGTGAAGTTGAAAACGGTCTACGCGCCATTCGCCATAGCCATCGCCAGCATCGCTGTAAACTTGACCCATACAGTTTCCTTCGGTGCAGGGGTAGAGGTGCAGGATGAGTTGCTGATTTTCCTCCATTGCCAGAATTGTTCCCGCTTTCACTAAAAGGGGAATTGTTTCTAAAGGCGCATCTAGGGTAAGGGTTTCGCTGTCACTTACGGGGGTGTCGTCCCAGAATGGGTACCACTCCCCTTTCGGGAGAATAACTTGGCGCGATCGCACTCCCTCTGCCAAAATGGGACAGACCAAAAGTGCATCGCCCACTAAAAACGCATCATCCACACTCCACAATCGCACATCGGTCGGATCTAGCCAGAACAACGGACGAACCATCGGATGTCCGGTTTGAGTCATTTCCCAGGCTAGCGTGTAAAAGAACGGTAATAAGCGATAGCGCAGCCGCAACAACTCGCGAATTAAGCTTAAATAGGGTTCCCCATACATCCAGGGCGTGCGATGCTTCACATTATTCGCCGAGTGAGTGCGACAAAACGGCAGAAACGCCGCCATTTGGAACCAACGCAAGTATAACTCTGGGGACGGGTTCCCCTTAAACCCGCCGATATCAGGCCCCGTGTAGGGTATCCCGGATAATCCCATTCCTAAGACTGTGGGAACCGTTTGACGCAACCCTTCCCAACTGGTTTGAACATCGCCCGTCCACGTCCAAGCATAGCGCTGTAACCCCGCCCATCCCGCGCGAGAAATTACAAACGGCCGAATTTCTGGAAGATACTCTCGTAAGGCATCATAAGCTGCGATCGCCTGCAACATCCCATAAAGATTATGCGCCTCTTGGTGGTTTCCCCCGCGACCTTCCATGTTATGCTGCGTAGCGTGCGGCGGTAACGACGGATCGCCCCACAGCGCAAAAATCCCCGGTTCGTTCATATCATGCCAAAATCCTCGAATCCCTAAATCGAGTAAATACTCATACTGGCGCGTCCACCAGTGACGGACATCGGGGTTGCTGAAATCTGGAAACGCGGACATCCCCGGCCACACCGGGCCAACAATCAGATTCCCCTGGGGATCGTTACAAAAAAATCCCTGCGTTCGCCCTTCTTGGAACAGCTTACTCTTACGAGTGGCTTTAATACCGGGGTTAAGAATCGTAATCAGTTGAATGCTTCTGGCTGCTAAATTTGCCGTCAGGGTTTTAATATCGGGAAAGGTATCTGGATCGACCGTAAAGGCACGAAAGTTATCCTGACAATCAATATCGAGGTGAATTGCACTAATCGGAAGATCGCGTTGAATAAAGGATTCAACCGTCTCTTGGACTGCCGCTTGCGTACCGTATCCCCACCGAGACTGATGATAGCCAAATGCCCAACGCGGGGGAAGCGGTGGCTTTCCGGTGAGTTCGGTATAGCGTTCGAGAAGTTGGTTAGGGGTTCCTGACGTGAAGTAATAGCATAAACTCCCGCCTTCAAAACTGGCGGTTGCTGTCGCTTCAAAGCTGAAATTAGCCGGATAGGGATTTTCGTAGAAAACCAGATAGCTTCCTTGGTGATGCAATCCTAGATAAACCGGGATGCACAGGTAAAGCGGATCGGTGCCTGAAGTATAAACCCCTCCAGCATCATAGTTCCACATCCGATAAGCTGGGATGTTCTGGCCTTCGGTTTTCGGACGGCGCAAGTCCAATGAGGCGGCGCGTTCCCCTAAGCCATAGATGCACTCTTCTGGACGCAAACGCGCTTGATGAATCTGCATTTCCCCTAACTGTTGCGGGGGGAGTTCTTCGCGCAGCAATTCTCCGTTGGGCGTTAAAAATTTCAGATGTCCGTCGTTGAGAATTTCAATATTAAGAGAAGCACTCGTTAGCTTCCACCCCTCGGCGGTGGGTTCTAGATGGTTTTCAACGTCTGGCCAATCCTGTTTAGCAATGGCGTAGGGGAGGGGCGGTTTTCCGGGTTTCCACTCTAGGCGAACCAGTTCTGGGGTGAGAAAGGTAATCTCTAATTCAGCGCGTTCAAACTGGCAATCAGCGCCCCGTTCTCTAGCTTCTGCTTGTATCAACCTGCCTGGAGATTGCACCGAGGTTGGGGTTTGAGGGGGGGAATACTGTCGTTCTAACCTATCGCGTTGAAAGGAGTAAAACAGCGAACCCAAAAAGCGTTCAAACTTAATCAGGCGGAAGGTAAGGGCAATTTGTTTAAGAAGTTTCATCACTCAAAGCAGCTGGGGATTCCAGGGAAACGGCGAATCGCTGCTATTCTATCGAATTGAGGGGTTTCACGGGACGATGCTCTTGCCACTCCGGGATTGGGTAGATTATTCTACAAATAGCTTTTAGAGATTTTCTTGCAGCGATCCTCAATAGAATGGCTTGCCCCAGTTCCCTGAAATAGACCGAACGATAGAGTCAGTTGATTGTGTTGAAACCGGATGCTCGCGATCGCGACAAGCTAGGGAGAATCACTACACAGGGTTTCCGAAATTCTACTGAAATGCTTTGAAGTTGATGTTCTCCGATCCGTTTGGATTGAAGCCAGCAACCCAGTAAGCGCGAGTCTAAATGAGTTGCAAACATGCTCTCATCCCCAATCTCTTTCTGGAGGCGAGGGGAGTAAGGGAGGGTTCGAGTCAGATGTTCACCGATGACGATATGGTCTTTTTTACAGTCGCCATTCCCACGTATAACGGGGAAACACGCTTGCATAGAGTGCTTCAGTGTTTGCAAGATTGCTTTACCCATCCTGCACTGTTAGAACTCAACCTTCCGAGTCATTTTGGCGAGATTGTGGTTGTTGATAATAATAGTAGCGATCGCACTGCGGAGATTGTTCGAGAATATCAAGCCATTTGGCCGCAGCATAGCCAATTGCGCTACTGTTTTGAACCCGAACAAGGGGCGGCTTTTGCCCGACAAAAGGCTGTAGAAGAAGCCCAAGGCGAACTGATTGGCTTTTTAGATGATGATAACTGGCCGGCTAGCAATTGGGTGGCGGCGGCCATTGGCTTCCATCAGGCGCATCCAGAAGTCGGCGCATACGGGGGTCAAATTCATGGATCTTTTGAGAGCGATCCACCCATTAATTTTCAAAAGATAGCGTGTTTGCTAGCCATTGTCGAACGGGGCGATCGCGCCTACTGCTACACGCCTCAAAGTAAGATTTTACCGCCCAGTGCGGGGTTAGTGGTGCAGAAACAGGTGTGGTTAAGCGCTGTTCCCAAACGGCTATTCCTCAATCATAAGGGGCGAGAAGCCGGACTGGCCAGTGAAGACCTTGAAGCGTTGTTATACATTCAACGGGCGGGTTGGGAAATTTGGTATAACCCAGAAATGCGCTTGTATCACCATATTCCCAGTTGGCGTTTAGAAGTAGATTACTTAGTATCTTTAGTCCGCTGTATTGGCTTAAGTCGCTATCATATTCGGATGCTGAGGTTGAAAAGCTGGCAAAAACCAATTGCTTCTTTAGTCTATTTTGTTGCCGATCTGCTCAAACTGGTCAAGCATTATTTTCAGTCCTGTAGCAGAGATTCTCAAGATACGATTGCCCGATGCGAACGAGAGCTTTTATTAAGTACCTA
>JAAHGE010000479.1 GCA_010672635.1 Desertifilum sp. SIO1I2
GAGGCATAACGAGAGGTGCCTTGCCCGTAAATGACTTTGACATCGCCAAATGCCGCATTCATGGCGTTAATCAGGTAGGAAAGGGCAAATTGACCAATGTCTTGCAAGCTTTGCGAGGCTTGCAGGCTTTTTTGTCTGGGGACTTCCTTCTGGATACCTTGCCATTACAGGTAAGTATCCATCTTGGGGGACAGTTGAAGAGGTATTTAATGCCGAGCAGAATAATAAGCAAAAATAACTGTGTCAATTCCTGCGATCGCTAACTTTCCTCCAAGACTGCATCACTTATCCAACAATTGAACAACGTGTAGATAAACGCGATCGCCCTCACGCCTCAAAAGCATGGGAAAGATATTCTGCCAAAACGAACCGATACCCCCCCACCTCAATAGGTTCTCCGGGTTGCAAAGGGGGAAACTCCAACAAGTCTAAACTTGCCTTAAGCCTTTGGGAAGGTTGGCGCAGACAAGTGACTAAAGCGACATCAAAACGACACGCACAGTTCGCCAGTTGAGGGTTTTCGGCTAAAAATAACTCGGCGGCTTGCCAGAGTTTAGCCTGTTTTTTGGCATCCACTGCCAGTAACCCGTTAACATCCCAACTTCCCAATGTGCGGGTTTTGACTTCCACAAAGGCTAAACCTTCTGGGAATTGAGCAATGATATCCAACTCTCCCCAATAACAGCGCCACCGTTGATGGAGAATAGTCCATCCTTGCTGTTGCAACCAAGCCGATACCAGTTGTTCGCCTAGTTTACCTAGGTTTGGCGGAACTTTTGATGAGGATGGGAAGGGTTGGTTGGTGTTGGATGTATTCATAGCGGCGACTAACAGGACAGCTACACTGACATTGTTCTCCAGTTTGGCAGACTTGCACCATTTGATTGCCGCGCAGACCATTGCGCCAAGCTGTATTGATACAGTCTGGGGAGTTATTGCTCAATTTAAGATTTTAAAAGAGCGATCGCCTCAACCCGCTTTAAACAGGGAGCCAGATCGGGCGGCTTCAGGTACGATTGAGGTAGAAATTGTATAGTTTGCATCATTTAACCCGATGAGTCGTCAACAGTTCTCCAAACGCTTATCTGCCTTCGTCTGCTTGATGGCGATCGCGCTTTTCTCGATAATGGCGATCGCGGTTAATGTCTCCCCTGCTTATGCCAGAGACTTAACATTTAATAAGCAGGCGCTAGTTAACGAAGATTTTTCCAACCAAGATTTAACCAAAGCCAGTTTTACTAAAGCGAATCTCCGGGGAAGCGATTTTTCTCATTCCGATCTACGCGGGGTGAGTTTGTTTGGCGCAAGTTTAGTTTACGCTAATCTTGAAGGAGCCGATCTCAGAAATGCAACCTTAGATACCGCACGCTTCAACAGAGCAAATTTGACCAATGCTTTGTTAGAAGGCGCTTACGCATTTAATGCCACCTTTGACGGTGCCACTATTGATGGTGCAGATTTTACCGATGTGCTATTGCGCGAAGATGCACACGCAGTATTGTGCGACTTAGCCACAGGCACCAACCCAGTGACGGGGAGAAATACTCGCGATACTTTATATTGCGATTAATCCTCTCTCAAAATCCACTATCGCTGCGCGAAATAACGTAGGTCAATTTTTTCTGAACATCTAACCGCGCAGCGAGTCTTTCTCCTTACTCACTTTTGACTCTTTCCCACATCGCTTTTCATCTTCTGCAAATCAATGTTATCTGGAAATAAAATACACTGAGGCGATTGCGCCTGCTATCCTAAACGATTACAGGAGAAAAACTTGAAACCATGAAGGGTTACATTCAAGGACAAAGCATTATTCTTACCCAACCTTTACCAGAAAATATTAAGGATGGAGATGAAGTAGAAATCTCTGTTTCTGTTATTCCTCATCACAAATATCCCTTCCCTACCTTCGATCTGCAAGTAAATGATGAATCTCTTAAAAGAGAAAAAGTCTATGAGTCAGATTAGGGTATTTTTCGATACTAATGTCTTAGTTTATGCTCACGATCGATCTGCTAAATATCACTTTCACTCAGCAGAACTTCTAAAAATGGCTGTTGAATGTAAAATTCAAGGTGTACTTGCAGAGCAAAATGTTATTGAGCTATACAGGATTATAACTAATTCCACAGCTATGAAAGGTCAAGCTTTAACATCATCTCAAGGTGAAAATTTAATCAAAAAAACTTACCTTGAAAGCGTTTTTGAAATTGTTTATCCCGTTCGTTCTACTGTTGAGAGAACATTACAACTAGCCGTTCAGGGAAATTTTATTTCAGCCAGAATTTTTGATATTAGGCTAGCTGCTTTGATTTCAGAGGCAGATATTCATTATTTTGCGACTTATAATATTAGCGATTTTCAAGGAATAACGGATTTAAATCCTTTAAATCCAGATCAAATCATAGAAGCTTTGTCAAGCTAGTTTGCTGAAACAATAGTAACCAATTTCTGAATTCTCACTGAATTATCCAATCCAGGGTAATTGGACTAAATCTGCAAATTTGGTATGGCGCATTTTGTCTAATTCAGCAATGCGTTGTTTGGCGCGAGTCAACTCTTCTCCGTAATATTTCCAACCTTCTGGATCGAGTTTGCGATCGGTTTTTTGCCACCTTAAAAGCGCGTAACGCGAGACTTTTTCACACATAACGCGTTCCATACAAGCAATAGAAGCTTGTACGGCTAGCGGAGTGCGATGAATATCGAGTTTTGTCTTTTCATCTAAATAAAATAGATGAGATATTTTACTGTTCTGTTCGGGAAACTGTAAATAATGATTTTGTAATTGCTCTAGAAACTCTGAGGAATCTAACTCTAATCTTTCTTGAACCGCTTGAATTTGAGTCCAAAGAAACTGATGTGCGGCAATTTCAAAGTTTAATTGTGCTTGTTGCAAGGCATTAATGATTTCACTTCGATATTCTGGACAATGTAAATAGGCTTTGAGGATTAAAGTTTCGGCTTCAATGAGTAACTTTTGCTCGGAACTGATAGGAACTGTAACTTCGACTGCAACTTCTTCTGAAGAATTGGTGTATTTACGTCTTTGAATACGCTTAACTTGAGCAATCAATTCTTTAGCAATAGTCGGACGCAAACGGACATCGCCACCGCTTAATAAATTTGCACAGCGTTCGGCGTAATAGGTGCGCGTCATGTTATCAACGATTTGACAGAGCAATTTAACAATTGCTTTAACGGCTTGTTGATATTGTTCGGCTTGTTTGAGGTCTTTTCCTTGGATGATTTGTTGAATTTGCCAATCTAACCACAGCGGCGCATTTTCTACAAGTTCTTGATAGGGTGCAGCCGTACCGGAAAGGCGTAAATATTCATCTGCATCTTTTCCACCGGGGAGGTTGAGAATGCGGAGTTGCACTTGTCCTTTATACGCTAAATCTGCAACTTCGCCGATCGCTCTTTCGGTGGCTTGAATTCCGGCTTTGTCGGCATCAAAATTGAAGATAACTTGCTTAGAGTCGGTGTAGCGTAAAAGCTGGCGAATTTGATCGCTGCTGAGTGCGGTTCCGAGGGAGGCGACAACGTTGGTAATTCCAGCGGCGTGAAGTGCGATCGCGTCAAAGTATCCCTCAACCACCACCACTCGATCTTGCTTGGAAATCGCATCTTTGGCTTTATCCAACGCAAATAGGGTTTTCCCCTTATCAAATAACTCGGTTTCTGGAGAATTAAGATATTTTGGCTGTTCGTCTGCTAGGGTACGGCCTCCAAACCCAATGATACGGCCTTGGGTGTCGTGGATGGGAATCATTAGGCGATCGCGAAACCGATCGTAATAGCCGCTTCCCTTCTGACGCGGAACAATTAACCCGGCTTGTTCCACCAATTGCACAGAATAGCGCTTTTGTTCCACCAAATACCCATACAGCGTTTCCCAACCCGCAGGCGCATATCCCAGTTGAAAGGCTTGGATCGTGGTTTCGCTGAATTCGCGAGTTTCCTTCAGATAGGTTAGCGCCGTTTTCCCAATATCCTGACGCAAGGCGTGTTGATAGAAACTCGCCGCCAATGCCAAAATCTCATAGAGTTGTTCGCGTAGGGATAGCTGGCGTTGTAATTTCTCCCTGGCTTCCGGTTCCAACGTCTTCACCGGAACTTGATAGCGTCGCGCCAGATCCAACACGACATCAGTAAACGACTGCTTCCCCAACTCCATTAAAAAGGTAATCGCATTCCCCCCCGCACCGCAACCAAAGCAGTAATACATCTGTTTGGAAGGACTGACGGTGAAACTCGGTGACTTCTCTTCGTGGAAGGGACATAACCCTGCTAAGTCTTTCCCTTGCTTGCGAAGTACCACCCATTCGGAGATGATATCGACGATATCAACCCGGTGTTTAATTTCGTCGATGGTGTCAA
>JAAHGE010000048.1 GCA_010672635.1 Desertifilum sp. SIO1I2
AAAAAAGCAACTCTACGCCTTTTTACTCGAACGCCGCAACCTCAACCGAGCGGCGGCCGTTCACTGCACGAGTGCGGGTGAAGTGACGGATGTGCGTAACTTTGGCGTGACTGCCCCGACCCTCACCCTACCTTTGGGAGTGGAGTTTCCGCAACCGCTACCCGACGCCAAACAAAAGTTACGCGCCCGCTACCAGCTTCCAGACGGCGTTCCCCTAATCTTATTTTTATCTCGCCTCCACTATAAAAAACGTCCCGATTTACTGCTGCAAGCCCTTCATCAACTCGGTTTGCAAGCCACTCCCTTTCACCTTTTGCTAGCCGGTTCGGGAGAACCCGACTATTTAGAGACTTTGAAAGACCTCGTTTCTGGCTTAGGACTTGCGGAGAGAACTACCTTTACCGGGTTTGTCGCCGGAAAGGATAAAGATTTGGTTTTGCAAGGATCGGATCTGTTCGTGTTACCCTCTTTTTCAGAAAACTTTGGCATTGCGGTGGCTGAAGCGATGGCTGCTGGCTTACCTGTCATTATTACTCCAGAGGTGCAAATTGCCCCCGATATCGCCCAAGCACAAGCCGGTTTAGTGGTAGAAGGCACCGTCAGCGCCTTTGCAGAGGCGATCGCGAATTTGCTAAACTCCCAGAGCGATCGCGCTCAACTCGGACGCAATGGCGTTCAATATGCTCAACAGCATTACACTTGGAGTGCGATCGCTACTCAACTGACGAGTGGCTATAGCAAACTCTCAAACTAAACACCGCATTTTCTTGTAGCCCTTTCTCCCAAACCTTTAAATCGATCTCATGTCCTATTCTCAACGGCTTTTGCAACAAGGAAGTAGTCTAACCCGCCTGGCCCATCGTTCGCGCTACGATGCGGTATTGAGTCTGCTGCAAGGCAATCAATTTCAGCGAGCCTTAGACTATGGGTGTGGGGATGGTTGGTTGCTGAGGAGTGCTTACGAAGCCGGTATTGTTAGGTCAGGAGTCGGCGTTGATATTGCGCCGCAAATGCTGTCCCTGTGCCAGGAGACCCTGGCGAACATCCCCGGATTTCAATTTTGCCTCCCGGATGCGATCGCCTCTCGGATCGAGCCACAAAGCTGCGATCTGCTCCTGTGCACAGAAACTCTAGAACACGTTGATAGCCCCAAAGAAATCTTAGACACTATCCTTTCCTACTGCCAACCCGGTGCTACCGTTGTCATCTCCGTGCCAATTGAAATTGGACCGGCCTTACTTGTCAAGCAATTTGGACGTTATTTAGCTAACTTCAAAGGCCATTACGGCTACGAAAAATATACCCCAAAAGAACTCTGGGATGCAGCGCTTCTGTGGAATACCGAGAGTTTTCCTTCCTCGCACTCCTTACCTTTTACAGGTTTTAGAGCGCATAAAGGTTTTGATTATCGCAAAATTAGGGCAATTCTCGCAGAACGCCTAACCCTCGAAAAACAGGTTTGCACGCCCTTTCCCCTGTTGGGCAACTGGTTCAACAGTACCGTATTTTGGGTTGGACGCATTTAGAAACCCCCAATAACGGCTTGTTGTACAAACCCAAACGTCCTCGTACCTAGGACGATAATATTTTCGCTCAGACATGATGAAATTACCCATCAAATACTGGGTACCCCTTGGGGGGATCGCAACCGTAGCCGCCACTGAATTGACCTTGCGGCTAGCATTCGGCTTAGGGAACCCAGCACTGTTGCAAGCCGATCCCAAGATTGGCTATTACTTTCAGCCCAATCAAGAAATTTTGCGTTTTGGCAAACACATCCGATACAATCAATACGCTCAACGCTCTGACCCTATTACCCTTGAACGCTCTCCCAGAACGCTCAGAATCTTGATGACTGGAGATTCCGTCCTCAATGGCGGAAACCCAACCGATCAACCTCAAACCATTACTGAGTTATTCAAATCTCGCTTACAAAGCGCTGGATATTCAGCAGAGGTTCTTAACGCATCTGCTGGATCTTGGGCAATTGGCAATCAATTGGCGTATTTAACTCAATTTGGCTTGTTTAACAGCGATGCGGTGATTTTACAAATTGGCACTCACGATCTGCTGCAACCGACGAGTACGAGCGAAGCGGTAGGGCGGAGTCCGTATTTTCCCAACCGCGCGCCCAGAAGTGCGATCGCAGAAGCGTGGAGTCGCTATTTTTGGCCGAACGCCAGCGCAAGTCTGCAACTATCTACCCCCAAGGGAGAATATCCGCCCCCAGCTCCGGCTGAACCCCAAAAACAGTTTGAAGAGAATATGGTCCTTTTGGCAGAAATTATCTCTCTAGTGCGATCGCAAAACATCCCCGTCTTTGTGCTATTTACCCCCGACCGCCAGGATCTCGTGCCGCACTACCAAACTCCACCTTACAAACCCGAATTTTTTCAGCTCTTAGAGGCGTGGCAGGTGCCTGCTATTGATTCTCATGACCACTGGTCTAACTTGCCAACCCAACAAGTAGAAGGGTACTTTCGCGATATTGTCCATCTTAACGAACAGGGGAATCAGGCGATCGCCGATCTGTTATTTCAAAAAATCTGCGTCAACCCCTCCCTTCTGCCCTGCCAACCCCAACCCTAGCCCTCCCCGCAAATTCTCCGTAATCTAGCGGTGTCGTGGCGCACCTTCACCTTTGTGCGATATCCAACACGCTTAGGGAATAATAGGGTAAATCTTGAATCTGGGTTTTTGCTCTGATAGAAGGTTCTAAGGCATGATAGATGAAAATTTCACGAGGATCGCTAAGTTGCATCAATCCATCACTTCGCACCAAAGCGCTATTTGGTCAGGTAGTCTTTCAGAACCCATTCGTCCATTCAAGCTATCAATTATTACGCAATACTACCCCCCTGATTATGCTGCAACCGGTCAACTGATTGAAGAACTCGCGACTCATTTAGGCGATCGCGGTTTAGAAATTCATATTTTCACAGGGCAACCCGGCTACGCCTTTGGTCAAAAATCGGCACCCACCCGCGAATGTCTCGATAATTTAAACATTCGTCGTACCCGAACCGCCCAGTTTGTACCCCAACGCATTCGCGGTAAAGCCCTCAATGGGCTATTCTTTTTTTTGCGTTCTGCCTTGCATCTTCTGAAGACAGCAGGACGCGGCGATGTGTTATTGCTAACCACAGCTCCCCCATTTTTACCGGTTTTGGGTTATTTCGTTCATCTGTGCTTTGGTATTCCCTATGTCTGTTTACTCTACGATCTGTATCCTGACGTAGCCATTGAACTCAACGTCATTGAGAAAACTCATTGGATGGTCAAATTTTGGAATGCACTCAACGCCCGCATTTGGCAAAAGGCTCAAGCCATTATCGTTCTAAGTTCTTCCATGAAGCAACGCGTTGAAGCCAAATGTCCTGAAGTCAGCGATAAGATTTCCGTCATTCATAGTTGGGCCAATCCTAACCATATTCTGCCGATTCCCAAAGAACAAAACTGGTTCGCTCATCGCCATAACCTTGCTGATAAATTTAGCGTTCTCTATTCGGGCAATATGGGACGATGCCACGATTTAGAAACCATTATGGAGACAGCGGTTCAACTGCAACATGAACCGATTCAATTTGTTTTTATTGGGAGTGGTGCAAAGCGTCAGGTTTGCCTCGACCTTGTTGAAGAAAAAGGACTAAAAAATTGCTTATTTTTACCCTACCAAGATAAGCAACTTCTGCCTTATTCTCTGACCTCCTGCGACCTCTCCCTCGTCAGCATTAGTCCAGGGATGGAAGGGTTAGTTGCTCCCAGCAAATTGTACGGAATTTTAGCGGCTGGTCGCCCAGTTGCCGCCATTTGCGAGCCGCACTCCTACTTGCGTCAATTAATTGCTGATGCGAACTGTGGAGCCAGTTTTAATAATGGGGATAGTACGGAATTGGCCAACTTTATTCGCCGTTTAGCCTATGACCATCAACTGACTCAATTGTTAGGCAACTCCGGACGCCATTATCTGTTGTCCCACTTTACGCCAGAGATTATTGCTCAGGAATATTTACAAGTGTTGTCCTATAGCGTCCAATCTCACAAAGTCCACCAACGACTGCGCGATCGCACCCAAAAATCACCCAATTACTTTCTGGGTTAGTGGTCAAAGACTTCTCAAATTGCTCAGTGCGTCTTTATATCAATTGTTTCAATACCCAGCTTTTTAGATTTGCACTTTGAGATTCAATCGCAATTCTTTTTAGAAGGGAAAACTCAATGCTCCTCACCCATCGAGTTTTCCACGACCATCGGGCGCGTGCACTATCGAAACTCCCTTATCCAAAAGCGGCTACTCTCTGGAGATACCATCATGATTGACTTCAGGCAGTGGGTTAGCAGCATTGCGCGATCGCGTCTCCGGGGTATAGTAGCGATAATAATAATCGGCACTCGTCGATAACCCCTTCACACCATTGGCAATTAACCCCAGAACTGGGACATAAGACAGCTTCAGATTATCAAGGGTTTGGGTCAGTTCCGAACGTCCGGTTTTCCCCATTCCCACCACCAACAGCACGCCGTCCGCACGCACGCCTAGAATGCTGCCATCGGCTAACCCTAGGGTGGGTGGCGTATCATAAATCGTTAGATCGAAAGCCGTTTGAAACTGCTCAATTAAATTTTGCATTTTGCGCGAAGAGAGCAGCTTGATGGGATCGGGAGGAATTTGCCCCGCCGTCAGGACAAACAGATGATCGTCAAAGGGCGATCGCAAAATTACCTCATTCGGGTCAATATCCGTTGTAATCGCATTACTTAAACCCCGCATATTTGGCAAACCCAAACGAGTATGAATTTGGGGACGGCGTAAATCCGCATCCACCAGTAAAACCCGTTGACCCATCGCCGCCGCCGCCCTCGCTAAATAAAGAGCTACCGTCGATTTCCCTTCTGCGGGCAAACAAGAACTAATTACCAACGAACGAATCGGCGTATCCGAACTCAAAAAGCGAATATTCGTATATAGCGAACGAAATGACTCTAAAAACGGCGAGGAATTGTAATCCATTCCCTGTGCTGAATTGCTGAGTAGATGACCATTCTCGCCATCGCTGCCCTTCCCATTACTAGAGCTACCATTCGTTGAAACGCGAGCATTCCAGTTACCCAGAGAAGACCAATTGCGACCAGCAACCGATACCTCTCGGCTTTCATCCTGTCGCTGCAAGCCTCGCTTAAATGGAATTAACCCTAATAGCGGTAAACCTGTTAACTCCTTAATTTCATTCGGTGAATGGAATGCATTGTCTAACTGTTCTGCTAACAGAGCCGCCGCAATGCCTAATAGCATTCCGGCTACAGTTCCTAGGGCTAAGTTGCGCGGCAAGTTTGGTGAAATTGGACTAAACGGCGTGTAGGGATCGGAAACGACTTGCCATGAGACTGCTTTTTGAGCTGCTTCAATTTGCAGTGTTTCTCGCGTTGCCAGAAAACGGTTCAAGCTATTGTTCGCCACCTGCAACTCTCGCTGCAAATCCGTGTATTGTCTGGCTAATGCTGGAATTAAAGCAAACTCTTGCCGTAATTGAGCTTCAACCTGTTCTAACGCAGCTAGACGCACTTGGACAACCTGGATCTCATTGGTGGTGCGAACTAACTCTTTACTCAAATCTACTGAAATTGGAGCAAGATCGCCGCTAACCGTTGGGGGAGCCTGGGTTCCTAAAACGCGCTGAGATTCTCGATTTAACAGCGGTAGTAAATTTTCTCGCTTTTCTAGCAGAACTTGCATATTGGGGCTATCCGGTAGAAAGCGCACTGACTCTTGAGCAATTTCAGATTCTACTTGCAATAATTGATTGAGCAATTCCTGATAGCGCGGAGACTCACTGAGAGCTGATGCGGTAAAAGCTTCCCTAGGATTGACACCTAGTTGACGTTGCAGGACAACATATAGCGATTGCTTCTGAGCTAGTTCTGTTTGTGATTCTTTCTGTTGCTGATTCACAAGATTCATCAAACTGGAAATTTCAGTCCCTCGCGACTCCGGATCGATCAGGCTGTAACGTCTGCGAAAACTTTCCAGTTCTACTTGTAATGAATCAACGCGATCGCGCAACAGAGGAAGTTGTTCTTCTACAAATTGAACGCCCCGTTGAAGGCTTTGCTGACGCAACTCAATTCCGTATAAACTATAGCCTTCAACTAAGGTATCTAGCACCGTCCGAATTTTTTGAGGATCGGAGTCGCGATAGCTAATCGTCAAAATTTTTGTAGGGCGAGCTTGGTTATCTTGAACTTGGGTAATCGTCAGTTTAGAAATGACTTCGCCATAACTAATCGTAGGATAGAGGCTCTTAAGACTTTCAATAATTGGTTCTAAGAGCTTCGGGGAGCGTAACACTTCAATTTGAGTTGCGTAATCAAACCCCGAATCCGGTTGTCTAGAAGTCACTAACTCGCGAGAGGAACTCGGTTCAGAGACAGGTTCAACCAGCATCCGAAACTCAGACAGGTAAACGAGATCGCGAGTTCCTGTCCAGACCCAGATTGCTCCGGTGAAGGCTGCGGTGACGCCCACTAAAACCCAGATCCGCCGCTTGATGATGTTAAAAAGCTGTTTAGGATCGAACTCATCTTTCTCCTGAAGCGAACTGGCATAGTAATTCAGGGGAATTGGTTGCTGTCCATTACGAGGCGTGCCTTGAGAAAATTTTCCAGTGGGCATTAGAACCTGGAGATTGTACAGAATACACTCATTTGATGAATATATGCTAGCTCCAACGGGGAACTGCATCTGTTTTCGCGAATTAACCTTAATGTTAGCGCTGGGTTAATTGCTGAACGGGCTTAGAATCCGAAATTCAGGAGCCGGAATAGTTGGAACACCTGACCCGGAAATGATACCAGACCGCCAACGGTGCCGACTACTCGTAAAAAGGGATTGAGGGTATCCGCAATCTGGGCCGGGGCAGAACGATTTACCACAATCGTATCGTTATTTCGGAGGGGCGGGTTGGTTTGGTCATTGAGCGGTTGATTAAAATCAACGGCGATGGTTTGTCGAGAAACGGTGCCATTGGGATTGAGGCGAATCAGTTCGACTCGATTGCGTCTTGCCTGGGCATTGAAGCCACCTGCGGCTAATAACCCTTGAAGCAGGGGGGTATTGGGGGCAACTTCAACCGCACCAGGACGCATGGCTTCGCCTACGACATTGATTGTAATTTTTTCGGGAGAAAAGCTGGTGGAGGCGAGTTCTGTGGCTTCATCGGGGGCGAGATCGGTTGCTGTTGCCACGACGATGGTATCGCCATTTTGAAGTGCTATGTCTTGGCGAATGTCTCCTTCTTGGAGAAGTTTCCAAAAGTCAATTTCAATAATTTGCGCCTGACCCGATTTTGTGGGGCGGCGGACTTGGATATTGCGGATATCGGCAGTTGGAGTAATGCCTCCCGCCTCTTGAATGGCTCGCGTTAGGGAGGCAACATTATTCGCCGTGCTTGTTTCTAGGGTATAGGGACCTTGACGACGCACTTCGCCGACGACGGCAACGTTAATGGAGCGGGGGGTACGATCGGCAAAGCTGGCATTGCTCAGTTGAGCGGCTTCGTCGAGGTTGACTTGCGTAGAGGTGGGGATAAACAGGCTGTCGCCATCGCGCAGGGCTAAGTCTTGGGTAATATCGCCAGCCCGAAGCAGTTGCCACAGATCGACGGTTAAAATTTGATCGGCTTGCGTCGGATTTCCGGAAGCATCGCGGGGGATATCGAGTCGGGGGCGGCGAATTTGGATTTGGCGCAGGTCGGCGGCTTGCGTGATGCCTCCGGCTTGTTCGATAATGCGGGTGACTGTGGGAATGCTAACTTCGCCAGTGGTAGCTAGGGTGAAGGTGTAGGTTCCGGGGCGGTTGATTTCACCGGCGATCGCAATTCGGATCGGGCGAATCTGGGTCAAGCTTAAGGTAATCAGGGGACGGCGCAAAAATCGAGCCATGCGAGCGCTAATTTGTTCTTGGGCTTGCTGGAGGGTTAAGCCTTGAACGGGAATGCTACCGCCTAGGGGGAGGTTTAAGCTACCGTCCGATAAAATTAGAAACTCGCCGCTATATTCGGGAACGTTAAAGATATCGACTCGAACGCGATCGCCAGGTCCTAAGCGATAGGTGGTATCGAGTTGCAGAGGACTTGCGGGTAAAGGGGTGGCTTCTGGCAATGTTGGAAGTTGCGCCCGCGCCATTGGCTTAAATGCGATCTCTCCAACCAGTACCGTGAAAACCACTCCGCTAGCTATCCCGATGTTCTTGATCCTGTTGTTCACCTTCAGCCTCCCTATTGTGTTATTGAAGACCCATTGCAACTCCCATCGCATCTTAGCGTTTTCTTTTTGAGCGTGGGAGCGTGTTAAGTGGCATCGACGACTTTAACATCTGCCCTCAAGTTCCCACACCCGTTCTTAACAAGATCGCGAAAAGAAGATTGCGATCTTTTGGCAAATCTGTTCTCTTGAGTGAGAGTGGAGTTAGTCGCGATTGATGTTGAGAGGAGTTATTGAGTGTCACCACAATTTTGGAAGTCTTGGGTTAAGCGTTCGCAACCGCAGCGTCAGTCATCTGCTGTCACTTCATCCTCGCTGCTTTCGCCGAGTTGGGTGCTTCCGGGTAAACTGGCCGTTGGGCGTTTACCGCGTGTGGGGGAAGGGGAAAGACTCGCCGAACAACAGATTCAAGTGATTCTTTCCCTTTGTGCTGAAGTTGAGGGGACGCTACCGGAGGAAATCGTCCAAAATTTTCGCTGCTTGCGCTACTGCTTGCCCGATAGTCATTATGCAACGCCGATGCAGGTGGAGGATCTAGCGGCAGTTGTCGATCTGGTGCATCAAACGGTAGAACAACAAACGCCCCTGTATATCCATTGTTTAGCGGGGATGGAGCGATCGCCAACGGCGTGCATCGCCTACCTCTGTCGCTATCAGGGTCTTGAGTTGTGGGAAGCGATGAATTGGCTCAAACAAGTCCATCCTCGCACTTTACCCACCGAAGCCCAACTGCGAGTCATTCGGGAATATTTAGCGCTCAAACGAGATTAGATTCCCCAACGCCAAGCCGGAGTTTTAACCGGGGCATCCCACAGTTGCATCATCTCTTCATCTAACTTGAGCAGTGTAATCGAGCAACCCTGCATTTCCAACGAGGTTATATAAGGTCCAATTAACTGACGCACAATTTGAATCTGACGCTGTTGGCAAATTTTAGCCAGTTGGCGATAAATAATATACAACTCCGAAAGCGGCGTTCCTCCCATGCTATTGACAAACGCTAAAACTGAATCGCCCGCCTGTAAAGGGGGATTGGTCAGTTCTTGCTCGATCCAGTCCCCCGCTTCTAGACTCCACTCCCGGAGTCTGCGAGTATAAGGGGGATCTTCTAAGATCGACTCTGCTAGCCTTTGAGCAATGTCATCAGCAGATTGCAGGGTAAGGCGTTGGCGTCCCGGTTCGCCGTGAATGCCAATTCCCATTTCAATTTCGCGATCGCCTAATTCAAAGGTTGGACTCCCCTTCGCGGGAACGGTACAGGAGGTCAGGGCCATTCCCATGCTGCGGCCGTTTAAGTTAACCTTGCGGCACAGATCGGCAAGGGCTTGGAGAGAATACCCCTGTTCGGCGGCAGCCCCACAGATTTTTTCAGCGAGTACCGTTGTCCCGACGCCTCGGCGTCCTTGGGTATAAAGGGAGTCTTTGACGGCAACGTCATCATCAATCAAAATATTGAGGGTGGGAATCCCTTCGGCATTGGTGAGTTCTGCCGCCATCTCAAAATTCATCACATCGCCGGAATAATTTTTGACGATATTCAGCACCCCTGCGCCGCCGTGGACGGCTTTGGCAGCTTCTAACATTTGATCGGGGGTTGGGGAAGTAAAGACCTCTCCAGGGCAAGCTGCATCAAGCATTCCGAGTCCCACAAAACCGCCATGTAGGGGTTCGTGTCCGCTACCGCCTCCGGAGATCAGGGCGACTTTACCCGAAATGGGGGCATCAGCGCGATAGATAAAGTGGGGTTGATAATGAACTTTAATCAGATCCGCATGGGCGATCGCCATTCCCTCTAAACTTTCGCGAACAACGGCGTTCGGGTCATTAATCAGTTTTTTCATAGACTTTCTTCCCGTTCGATCGAGACAGTAACGGCCGCCACCGCAATGAGCATGTCATCATTTTTATCGTTTAATTCTGGGATAGCGCGTCCTTGAACCACCATCCCGCCTTTTTCAAGGGTTAAGCTTTTTTGACCAAACGGGAGAACGGCGAGAACTTCGGCTTCTCGGACTTGTTCGGGATAGGGAACGGCAACTTGAACCTCTACAATCATCTGATTGGGATGGTTTAAGCCAGCAACTTCCCAAACTCCCGGTAGGGCGTTATGGGCGATCGCATTGCGGACAGCACGTTGGGCTGCTACGGTGGGGTCTTGACCGTGTTGATCGATGCCCATTCCCATTTCAATAATCAAACGCTGGCGAGTCATAACTCAATCGAAAAGCGACTGGCTACATATTTTCGCACGGCAGCCCCAGAGTCTAAATTTAAAGCCGCAGAAGCGATCGCCCCCGCTTCATCTTCACCAATCTGAGCAATAATCCGTTTTAACTGGGGAATTGCGGATACTGGGGTACTCAATTCATCAACTCCCAAACCAATTAAAATCGGGATGGCTTCTGGATAGATCGCTAACTCGCCACAGACGCAAACGGGAATTCCCGCGCGATGAGCATTGGTGACGGTTTGTTGAATATTTCTGAGGATCGCGGGTGCAAAGGCGTCGGCGAGGTGAGCGACTTGGGGGTTATTGCGATCGCTCGCCATCACATACTGGGTGAGATCGTTAGTACCAATGCTAAAAAAGTTAGCCATCCCCGCCAAGCGATCGCAAAGATTGACTGCCGCAGGTACCTCAATCATAATCCCAATTTCTAGCTGACGATTGAAGCCTAAATTCGCCTGTTCTAGTTCGAGTTGAGCTTGGCTGAGGATTTCTTGCACGGCTTGAACTTCAGCGATCGCGCTGACCATTGGTAAAATTACCTTAACAGCGTACTGGTGGCTTACCCGTAAAATGGCTTTCAGTTGGGTTTTGAGTAACTCCGGTCGGTCTAACAAAACGCGAATGCCCCGATAGCCTAAAAAAGGATTGGCTTCCGGTGGTAGCTTGAGACAAGGCAGCGGCTTATCTCCCCCAATATCTAACAGGCGAATGAATAGCGGTTCGGGGGCAACTGCTGCGGCAATTTCTTGATAGAGTGCCACTTGTTCGGCTTCGGTGGGTAGCGTTGTGCGGTCTAAAAATAAAAATTCACTGCGTAATAACCCCACGCCCTCTGCTCCCGACCCTTTCACCGCTTGGGCATCGGCTAGGGTATTAATATTAGCCATCAGTTTCACCCGATGTCCGTCGCGAGTCGCGGTGGGGGTAGAGAGGGTGAGTGCGGGTTGAACGGTTCGAGTTTGCGCCTGCTGTTTTTGTTCGAGTTGTCGGAGTTCGGCGGGTGGGGGTTCGATCCACAGTTCCCCAGTATCGCCATTCATCGCCAGCAAAGTACCCGGTTGCAGGCGCAGGAGTTGGGAAGATAATCCGACAATGGCAGGCAAACCGAGCGATCGCGCTAAGATACCGCTATGAGAGGTAGCGCTTCCCGATACGGTACAAATGCCCTTCACCTTGCTGAGATCGAGTTGGGCGGTTTGGGAGGGGGTGAGATCGTTGGCAACGAGGATGGCAGGTTCGGGGAGTTCGATGCGACTGGCGATGGTGCCAGCCAGCAGGCGCAGTACCCGTTCTCCGACATCAGCGACATCGACAGCCCGCCCTAGCGGATCGTTCAAAGCCTGATAGCGAGCAACGGTGCGATCGATCGTATTTTTCCAAGCGGCGGCGGCGGTGAATTGCTGTTCAAAGATCAGGGTTTGAACTTCTGCGAGCAGTTCCGGATCGCTGAGGTAGAGCGAATGAGCAGTAAAAATGGCTGCTTGCTGTTCTCCAGTTTTGCCAAAGGTTTGATGTTGCAGGGTTTGCAGTTCTTTTTTGGCGGTTTCAATCGCGAGTTGTAATTCGTCCCACTCAATCTCTGGGTAATCGCTATGGTGGTGCTGGACGATGCTGGTGGCGCTTTGGTAGAGGTAGAGTGGCGCGATCGCAATGCCGCTAGAAGCAGGGATGCCGATGAGTTTGTTGTTTTCGATGGCGGGAGGGGTGGCTAAAGCCGGGGGAGGCGCTTCTAAGAAGTCGGTTTCGCCAAAGTGATTTTCCACCAGTTCTTGCAAGCAGGCTAAGGCGGCGGTGGCATCGCTTCCGGTAGCGGCGATCGCAATTTCGTCGCCCTGGCGCGTCCCTAGTAGCATCACCTGATTGATACTTTTGGCATTGATCGCTGAAGTTTGGCGCGTTAGGTTGCGGAGGGTAATCTGCGATTCAAATTGGGCCGCATTCAGCACCAATTGAGCCGCAGGACGGGCGTGCAATCCCATTGGTAAGCCGATCGTCAGATGAATTTCGCGGCTCTCTGAGAGTGGCGTAGCGGTCGCTGGATGGAGATTAGCCACCGTTCCTTCAAAGGACAGGTGGGTTTGTTTGCCATTGAGTCCTTGGTAGGCTTCTTGATACACTTGGTCGAGATTGCCTCCCGTCGCTGCCTTGACTGCGGCGGCGATCGCGCCTTCAACTAAGGGTGCGCCGCAAAGTTTAACCCGGCTGCGCTGCTCTGGCAAGAGAAATTCTAAAGCCATTTCTGCGCTTAAAACCGCACTTCCCAAGTCCATTAACACTAGTACCCCATCTTCGCACCCTAAAGCTTCAATGGCTTGCTGAATTTGGAGCGGATCGGTGCCTAGCGGTCGCTGGGGGTCGTCAATTCCGGCGGCGATCGCGATCGGCACAGTTCCCTGAATCATTTGACTGACTAGCTCTTGAATGCCTTGGGCTAACTTCCGACTGTGAGAAACGATAAGGATTCCAACCATTGCACGAAGGGCCAATAGAGTGAAGAGAGGGCTGGTTCAGGTGTTCGATCCAACTTTAACTGGATTTCTGCTTGCGGGTGAAAGAACACAGCAAGAATTAGCCTTGTTGTCTTACGCCTCAAAGTAGAGTAGAGATTATCCCTAGGGGGAGAGTATTGTCCTTAAACGAGTTGTTAACGTTCAGGTGTAGCTCAAAAACTCACTTATGAATAACCTTCAAGACAATATTTCTGACGCTAAAAACCAACTTCCCGATTTACCGACAACTCCCCCTAAACTCAAACGTCAATCTTCTCCTAACGATCTTAAAGAACGTCTGGATTGGGGCGAACCCGCTTTAACCATTATTGATATTCGCGATCGCGAAGAGTTCCATCAAGGTCGGATCATGGGTGCCATTCACATGCCGATGGACAATCTCGTGGAAATGGCTAAGTCTAACTTAGAATATAGCCGCGATATTTATATTTACGGCGAATCCAACGAGCAAACAGCCCAAGCCGCAAATACGCTACGCGAAGCGGGTTTCCAAAATGTCGCCGAACTCCAAGGTGGTTTACCCGCATGGAAAGCCATTGACGGTTCTGCTGAAGGCGTGCGAGAAGCACGGGTTGAACCCGGTTCTACCGCCACCAACCTAGCTGCACGCGCTAAAGACGCTGCTAAAAAGTAGGCTAGACTCCCGTTGAAAAAGGCACTCCTGCGGGAGTGCCTTTTTTAGGGGAATTGGGAATTGGGAGTTAGGGGTTGGGGAAGAAGAGGAAATTGGGAGTTAGGAGTTGGGGATACCGACTCAGCACTCAGCACTTTACACTCAGCACTCTTTTCCCCCATCCCCCCACCCTCTTCTCTACTCAGCACTCAAGTTAGCGTTTGACCAACTTCTTAGTCAGTTTCCGCAGGCGAATAGACTGGGGAGTGACTTCCACCAACTCATCAGCGCCAATGTATTCTAAAGCCCGTTCTAGACTCATTTCTACAGGTGCTTGTAGTTGAACTAACTCATCGCCACCAGAAGCGCGATGGTTGGTGAGTTGCTTGGTTTTACAAACATTCAGGTCTAAGTCTTGCGGACGGTTGTGTTCGCCGACGATCATTCCCTTATAGACGCGGGTTCCCGGAGTAATGAAGAATACGCCTCGGTCTTCGCCATTCTTCATCGCGTAGAATGTCGCTACCCCTTCTTCAAAGGCGATAATGACGCCGTTGCGACGGGTTTCCACATCGCCACTCAGGGGACGATAGTCGAGGAAACTGTGATTCATGATCCCTTCACCGCGAGTCAGGCGCATGAATTCACCCCGGAAGCCAATTAAACCGCGTGCGGGGATTACAAATTCTAGCTGGGTACGACCGTTACCACCCATTTGCATATCCTGCATTTCGCCTTTACGCTGTCCGAGGCGTTCGATACAGCCACCAACAGCTTCTTCAGGAACGTCGAGAACGAGATATTCAAAGGGTTCGCACGGTTGTCCGTTGACTTCGCGGTAGATGACTTGCGGCTGGGAGACTTGGAACTCGTAACCTA
>JAAHGE010000480.1 GCA_010672635.1 Desertifilum sp. SIO1I2
CCCAGCAAACCCTCGCCTATGTCCTCGAAGGGATTCAGAAACTCTTACATCCCTTTATGCCTCACATCACCGAGGAAATTTGGCAACTTCTAGGGTTTGCTGTTCGCTAGGGTTTTCCGTTTGCAGGATCGCCGGAACTTTTGCTGAGGGTTTAATCTCTAACTCAGCCCGAAGGTTGCGGATCGTCCGAATCGCGTTAATAATCAGGTCAAACTCCTGCTCTAAACCGCTATCCACCCAATGGGGTTCGCTTTCCGGATAGGGTTGAACGGCTAATACCCGATCCTCGGTTTGGACGAGGGTTTGCCAAATTTCCTCGGTGATGTGAGGCATAAAGGGATGTAAGAGTTTCTGAATCCCTTCGAGGACATAGGCGAGGGTTTGCTGGGCCGCTAGGCGCGAGGAAACCGCCTCTTTATCCCATAACCGGGGTTTGACCAGTTCAATATACCAATCGCAGAAGTCGCCCCAAATAAAGTCGTAGACGCCCTTAGCCGCTTCCCCAAAACCGTAGCGATCTAAATTGTTACGGGTGTGACCGATGAGTTGATGGTAGCGCGATAAGATCCAGCGATCGCACAATTCTAGCGCCTCCAGATTGGGAGAACCCAACTGTTCGGGGGTTTGACCCTCCAAATTCATCATCACAAACCGCGCTGCATTCCACAACTTGTTCGCAAAGTTGCGCGACGCTTCCACCGAGGCAGACTCATCGGTTTTGCGGTTATATTCTAGGCGAATATCTTGCCCGGCCCCTGCCACTTCTTTAATCAGGGTATAGCGTAGGGCATCCGTCCCATATTTCTCGATTAAGATTAACGGATCGATGCCATTATTGGCAGACTTAGACATCTTCTTGCCGTTTTCATCCCGGACTAACCCGTGAATATAGACATCTTTAAACGGCATTTGTCCGGTCAAGTAACTCGCCATCATCGTCATCCGGGCTACCCAGAAGAAGATAATGTCAAACCCCGTTACAAGGGTAGTGGTGGGGTAATAGAAATCTAAATCAGCCGTGTTTTCGGGCCATCCCATTGTCGAAAACGGCCATAACCCAGAAGAAAACCAGGTATCGAGGACATCGGGGTCTTGTTCAATTTGGACGCTATCCCCAAACCGCGATTTAAGATTGGCTTCGGCTTCGGCTGCATTGCGGGCCACCACAAACGGCGTTTCATCCGTAATTTGTCCGCTTGTTTCGCTGACAGCATACCAAGCCGGAATTTGATGACCCCACCAGAGTTGGCGAGAGATACACCAATCTTTGAGTTTCACTAGCCAGTCGCGGTAAACCTTCGTCCAGCGTTCGGGAACGAATTCTGGAGAATTCTGGTTATCGAGAAAATCTAGGGTTCGATCGGCTAAGGGGCGAATTTTCACAAACCACTGGGTAGAAAGCAGCGGTTCAACTGGAACCTTACCGCGATCGCTATAGGGAACGCTATGCTTGTAATCTTCAACCTTGACCAAAACCCCATCAGCTTCTAGCCGCTTCACCACATTCTTGCGGGCGACAAAGCGGTCTTGTCCAGCAAATTCCCCGGCGTTCTCGTTCAGGGTGCCATCCTTGTTCATGATGTTAATCATCGGCAAGTTATGGCGCTGTCCCATTTCAAAATCATTGGGGTCGTGGGCGGGGGTAATTTTCACGCAGCCCGTGCCAAACTCAGAATCGACATACTCATCTGCGATAATTGGGATTTGCCGTCCCACGATCGGCAGGGCGAGCATTTTTCCGATTAACTGTTGATAGCGCTTATCGTTGGGGTTCACCGCTACTGCCGTATCGCCTAGCATGGTTTCCGGGCGGGTGGTTGCCACTTCAACATACCCGTCCCCATCGGTGAGAGGATAGCGGAAGTGCCACAAATGACCGTTGACTTCTTGGGCTTCTACTTCTAAGTCAGATACTGCCGACTGGGAAGCCGGACACCAGTTGACGAGATATTGACCGCGATAAATTAAACCGTCTTGATGGAGTTGCAGGAACGCTTCTACAACTGCTTTAGACAAGCCTTCATCCATTGTGAAGCGTTCTCTCGACCAGTCTACGGAAACCCCTAAGCGGCGTAACTGGTTGACAATGGTACCGCCGGACTCTTCTTTCCACTGCCAAGCCCGTTCTAAAAACTTTTCTCGACCGATATCATCGCGGGTTTTGCCTTGCGATCGCAATTCTCTTTCTAAAATCGTCTGAACTGCGATGCTGGCATGATCCGTCCCCGGCAGCCACAGCGTATTTTTGCCCGTCATCCGCTGGTAGCGGACTAAGGTATCGATCAGGGCATTTTCAAACGCATGGCCCATGTGCAAGCTACCCGTCACATTCGGGGGAGGAATCACCACGCAGAAGGGTTCGCCCCCTTGGGTGGGTTCTGCTTGGAAAACATGGTTCTCTTCCCAATACTTTTGCCACTTAGCTTCAGTGCTAAACGGATCGTATTTGCTGGCGAGAGTCGGGATACTTGCAGTCATGGAGAGCGAATGATCGGTAATGTACTTAAATTTTGCCACAGCGATCGCGATCGTCGCCTTGCTCAGAATAGCCTAATTCGGGAATCGGGCCTAGATCGTTAAAAAAGTGCGAGAGCCAGCCAAAACTCTCGCACTTCGAGGGCTAAACTATCTACGTTGAGATTTAGACAGCAGCCGTCACTTTGGCTTCTGTTTTAGTCAAGCGTTCGTAGGTTGCTCGCATTTTTAACCCGGTCAGCACTTGGAACAAGCCGCTACCGTTATTGGAACCCGGATAGTCCGGATGCTGGCGCAACAGGTGAGTGAGTTCGCCGTAATACCGAGTTGCGGTATTGCTTAAGTGACCTTCGATGTAGATCATCTCTTCGAGGTTATCAAACTGACCATCAACCTCTAAAACAGAGACTTCGTGACCGTAGTAGCTATCGGGGCCATAGTACATCTTGATGCCGGGATAGTTACAGGTCAGCTTGCGGCCGCAAGGCGTCCAGTGAATAGTCGATCCTTCGTCAAACAGGTAAACAGGTTCTAGACCTTCTACGCCGTAACGCTGAATCATGCGAACGCGTAAAATCTTGCGATCTTTGTCATCTTTAAGCAATTCGGTGGGCAGAATTTGGATGACGATATCGGCGTGTTCTTTTTGCGGATCGATGTAGGCCATAAAGTCGGGACGACGGGCATTGATCGCAAAGATCACATCTTCATAGCGGTGGCCGCGTTCTGCCATGTCGCGTTGAATTTTCCACGCAATTTTAACTTCGTCGCTGATATCGAGATAAACGCTGAAGTCTAGTAAACCTCTGACTCGTTCGTCATACAGCGGGTGTAACCCTTCAAGTACAACAATGGGAGTGGGTTCAATGCGTTCGGGTGGATCGATCGTACCGGTTTCGTGGTTATAGATCGGTTTATCAATGGCTTGACCGTTTTTCAGCGCTTTGGCTTGTTCGTACATCAGGTCAAAGTTATTCGCCTTGGGATTGAGGGCTGTAATCCCGGTTTCTTTGCGCTGTTTGCGATCGAGGCTATGGTAGTCGTCTAAGCAGATGACGGTGATTAATTCTTCACCAAACAAATCGGAAAGACGACGCAAAAAGGTGGATTTACCGCATCCAGAATCTCCTGCAACACCAATTAAAACCACGCGATCCGGTTTACTGGTCATGGACTTCCTCTATCAATAAAGTTTGTTCGCTAACTGCATTTGTGAGCATTCTAAAGCTGGTGCTTGAGAGGGGCAATTCCCAATTGGACTGCGGGCAGTCAATACCCAAGGCAAAGGAACTAGCTAGACTTGCTCGGCGATTAGCCACAGTCGGGCTAGCTCAGGAAGGGTCCAGCTCCACTCTAAATTAAGTATTTAGTCCTACCTGTTGGAGAAATTCTACCAGAATCGGTTATTTTCCTACAAGGCAAACTCTAAATTGACATTCTTCCTTAGTACATATGCTAAAGGCAATTGTGTCTTTAAAAAAAGGTGAAACTGATTCAATTTTGACAGAATGCGATTTTGGGACTCGCTAGGGTGATACAGGAATTAGGTGCCGGATTTGCCCGCTTCGTGCGGTGTTCGCGAGGCGTCCCCCTAGGAGAATCCCTGCGGGAATCGCTATCCCAACTGAGGGGTTGAATGGAGCCAGTCTACTAACATCCATGCATCTCCCTTCCCAAAAACCTATCCAAAGGAATAGGACTGATTTCGGTACAATGGTGGCATTGTGCCAGTTCTGGTGACACCTACAATCGGTTAGATCGCAAAGCCTGTAGAGGATTTGCTACAAACCCCGCCTAGATAGAGGCCCCAAAAGAATAAATCTACTTTTTGGGGACACCGGGCGAGATTTTGCAATGCAGTCATCTCGTGATGTGGAGTCTACCGGAGTAGACTCCA
>JAAHGE010000481.1 GCA_010672635.1 Desertifilum sp. SIO1I2
TTCCGAGAACCGATAGCCGCTTGAATGGGGACTTTGAACTGGTGGCGGGGAATCAGTTCTTTGAGTTTTTCGACTAAGGCGCGACCGACGTTGTAGGCTTTATCTCGGTGGACGATCATCACCAGCGCATCGACTGGATCGTTGTTGATCATGATATCGAGACGAACCAGGTTATCTTCGCGGTAGCCAATCATCTGATATTCCATGCTGGCATAGCCGCGCGATCGCGATTTGAGTTGATCGAAAAAGTCTGTTACCACTTCGGCTAGTGGCAATTCGTAAACCAGGGTGGTTCGACCTTGAGCCAAATAGCGCATATCCTTAAAAATACCGCGCCGCGTTTGACACAACTCCATTAACGGGCCGACAAACTCTTCTGGAGTAATCATATCCACCTGAACGTAGGGTTCCTCAATCTTTTCCCGTTCCTGGGGTGGCATTAAGGTACTGGGGTTATCAATGTAGAGGACTTCCCCTTTTACCGTAGTGACGCGATAGACCACTGACGGCGCAGTCACAATTAAATCGAGGTCATATTCGCGTTCTAGCCGTTCTTGAACGATTTCCATGTGCAGCAAACCTAAAAAGCCGCAGCGGAAACCAAACCCCATCGCGCTAGAGGTTTCTGGTTCGTAGGAAAGCGCCGCATCGTTGAGTTTGAGGCGTTCTAGTGCTTCGCGCAAGTCGCCAAATTGATCGGCGTCGGTGGGGAACAGGCCGCAAAAGACCATCGGTTTAGCTTCTGCGTAACCGGGGAGGGGTTCGCTAGCCGGTTGAGCCGCTAGGGTAATCGTATCGCCAACCCGTGCATCGGCAACCGCTTTAATCGAAGCGGCTAGATAACCCACTTCCCCAGCGTGCAATTCGTCTATGGGGACTTGGGTGGGAGAGAGAACGCCGAGTTCGTCAATTTCGTATTCTTTACCCGTCGCCATTAAGCGGACGCGATCGCCTTTCTTCACATTTCCGTCCATGACTCGGAAATAGACGATTACCCCCCGATAGCTATCGTAATAGCTATCAAAAATCAACGCCCGCAACGGTTTCTCAACGGTTTCTTGCGGGGGGGGAACCAGGTGAACGATAGACTCCAGAATCTCGCGGACGCCGATCCCTTCTTTAGCAGAAGCAAGAATAGCGTTACTACAGTCGAGTCCAATAATTTCTTCAATTTCCGCCTTGACTCGTTCGGGTTCGGCCCCAGGGAGGTCAATTTTATTTAAAACCGGAATAATTTCCAGATTGTGTTCCAACGCCAGATAGACATTGGCCAGCGTTTGTGCTTCCACCCCTTGGGAAGCATCCACCACGAGTAACGCGCCTTCGCAAGCGACTAACGAGCGCGACACCTCATAGGAAAAGTCTACGTGACCGGGCGTGTCAATTAAGTTGAGGACGTACTGCTGGCCATCTTGAGCCGTGTAGTTCATCCGTGCTGCTTGCAACTTAATCGTAATGCCGCGTTCTCGTTCTAACTCCATATTGTCGAGAAACTGTTGCTTCATCTCTCGCGCGGCGACTGTTCCGGTCTCTTGTAGCAGGCGATCCGCCAAAGTAGACTTACCGTGGTCAATGTGAGCGATGATCGAAAAGTTGCGAATACGAGAGACGAGAACGTCAGTCATAGAATTGTCAAGAAACGATGTGCAATAGTGAAAGAATGTCCGAGAGAATCGACTCAAGCGGGACTAAGCGATTAACCCTCACCTGCCTCAGATCCTAACCTGTTTCCTCGGTAATTCCTTAATCGATTTTAATCGCTTTATTCCCAGCGGATTCACAGCCGAGGGTTGAAGTAAATCTCGCTACAGCAAAGCTGAGGTTTTCCATCGCTTGCTTTATTCTTAAGACGGTCTAAGGCATAACATTTTCCCTCTAGAATAGACATACTGGGAGAGTCAGGCGAAAGCTCGATGGAACTGGGAGCAAAATGGGCGTAGGTGTTCCGGGTTCATCGGAGCGATTGTTACTCCATTTGGAAATGCCACCGAACTTAGCTTGAATCTCCTCGCCGGACTCCCTTACCCAATAATTGCGATGACTATGAATGATTCTGCATCCTCTTCCCACCGCGCTACTGATAAGGTGGAAATTGCCATCCATCTCGATCCTGAATTACTCGATCAACTGAAACATTTAACCAACGATCCCAGTAAGATTGTGGAAACGGCCTTGCGGCAATGGCTCAGAGGCGAAACCCAGCGCGATGATGATTTAACCCGAACCCTTGTTAAAAGTCCTCCCGTTCCGCCGCGAGGAGAATGGAATGATTAGAACAACGGTGGCTTAACCTGAAAGGCTGCTGTTGTTCTAATCAATTGTTTGTTAGCTTGGTAGTAACGATCGAGCCAGTTAATCGGGTTCCGCAACAGGTGCAGCACCAACTCGTCCACGACAGCTTTCCCTTTCTGCATAACGATGATGCCTACCATGAATTTTTCTCTCTCCACGGCTGAACTCTCTTCTCCTGTCTCTGAGAACCAAGGCGAACGCAAGTCGAGCGAGTTATCAAGCTTAGGAGCCGAGCTAGCCTTTATCCAGAATGCGTCTGGGGAGTACCTTTCTTTTTTCTGGAATTTGGAACAACAGTGCGAGAGGGTTGTCGAACAAGGGGTAGGACAGTTAGGGAGTGAAGAAAGGCTAGCACCTGTAGATTTGTCAGCCTACCTCCATCGCATTCAGCGAGTTTTAGACTACCAACTGCCAGAACGCTTTAGCTATCCCTTTCAATATGGCGAGCAATACTGGTTGTTTGAGTTGGTCGCGAGTCCAATTTTAGCAGCCCACGGGACGGCAACGACCGTGTTAGCGATTGGACGGTTGGTGGCAAGTTCTACGGATCTCAATGCTTTTGAATGGCAGGGAAGCACCCAGTCTAACGCGATCGCCCCAAGTAGCGATCGCTATCAGAAGCTCCTCACCCAAATTACTTGGAATATCCGCCGCACCCTCGACTTAGATACGATTTGGCAACAAACTGTAACCGGTTTAGGTCAGGCGCTTTCTCTAGACCGCTCCTGTATTGGCTTGTATCAGGGGTTAGAGTTTCCAGTCAAGGTTGTCGCTGAGTCGGCGTTAGAGTCCGTCAGTTCTCTACTCGATCGAGAATTAGCCTTATCAGAACATCCGATTTTGATGCAGGCCCTCACCACTTTAGAGCCAATTACCGCCATGTTAGTGGATGAGTCCGGTCAGCGTCAGTCCGTTTTGGTCGTCGCCACCTGCTATCAGGATCAGCCGAATGGGTTAATTATGCTCTACCAGAGCGCTAAAACCGAGCCGGCGGTTGAGGCGAGCGAGAGTCCCCCCCACTTATGGACGACTCAAGAAATCGATTTAGTGCGCGAACTTGCCGATCAAGTCGGAACGGCGATCGCCCATGCTACCCTATTTGCTGAAAGTCAAGCCTTAGCCACAGAATTGCAGCGGGTCAATGCGGACTTCTTACAGAAACATAGCGAACTCGAAGATGCGCGCCAGCAAGCCGAAGAAGCCTCGCGCCTTAAAAGCGAATTCCTCGCCAATACCTCCCACGAACTGCGAACTCCCCTCAACGGTATGATTGGCTTTTTAAAGCTGATCATGGATGGGATGGCAGAAGACCCTGAAGAACAATCTGAATTTATTGATGAAGCCTATCGCTCCGCCATTCATCTGCTCAACCTGATTAACGATATTCTTGATATCGCCAAAATTGAAGCGGGTAAAATGCAACTCGAACTCACCCCAGTGAAGCTAGACGAACTGTTTAGCGATGTCGAAAACTTTACCCGCACCCAAGCCTTACAGAAAAACCTCAGCTATCAAATTCTCACCCCCGCAGTCCGCGATGAAATTATTCTGTATGCTAACTATCAACGCCTGCTACAAGTGATGTTAAACCTGGTGGGGAATGCGATTAAATTTACCCACGAAGGCAGCATTACTATCAGTACCGAAATTCTGAAAAAGAAACTCACCATTCAAAATCAAGAATGTCCCGGTATAGTCAGAGTCCGGGTTGCCGATACTGGAATTGGCGTTTCGCTAGATAAACAAGATAAACTCTTTCAATCTTTTTCTCAAGTTGATGGTTCTCGCACCCGAACCTATGGGGGAACGGGTTTAGGGTTAGCCATTTCCCAAAAACTGGTTGAAGCAATGGGAGGTGAGGTAAACTTCTTCAGTATGGGAGAAGGACTTGGTTCCACCGTCACCTTCACCGTTCCCCTCTTCCAACTCCCTGTTCTTAGCCTTTCAGATTAAATGCGCTATTGAACTCTAGAGCGCCATTCGCTAGAGCAGTCCTCATACCATCGGCATGGGGAAGACTTTTAACCAGTGCCAGAAACTGAAGATATGGGAAACAACACTGACGATCCGCAAGCCTA
>JAAHGE010000482.1 GCA_010672635.1 Desertifilum sp. SIO1I2
AATAACGCAACTTATTTTTGTTCGGGTTGAGCGGATATATATTTCTTAACTTTCTCAAACACAATTTTGTTTGCAGCGAACTTTCTCAACAAAAAATCAAGCGCCCGGTCAAACCGAGAGCTTGAAAGCGATAACCTTGTTCTATGGGAGTTCGCGTTTTTAGTTTAAATCTAAGGCACTGTGGCTATAACAATTCTTCGGACAGACTCGCGAACAAGCTTGGCATCCCACACAATTCTCCGAATGGGCGATAGTCATGACCTTGCGCTCAATTTCCTCGTCCTCTTCGTTCTCAACAAACTCGCCCTCATCGTTCATTGCTCGCAGGGATAATACATCCCGCCCGCAAACCTTAAAACATCGACCGCATCCCAAACACGTCGCTTGGTTTATAGATTGCACAAACTGAGGCGTCCAAGATTTTTGACCGAGGGTTAAACCCGTTAAATGTGCCATGACTATCCCTCTACTGGATATAGTTTTAACTGACGATTCTCATCTCTCATCAAGGGTCTTAATCAACACCAACCAGAACATCTGAAGACTTAATTGCTACGTAAGCTTCTTTGCCTTCCGTTAGATCGAGACGTTCTGCGGAGGATTTCGTAATAATTGAAACAATTTCAATGCCTGGAGCAATCTCAATCGTCACTTCTGTATTAATTGCGCCGACTGAGATTTCCTTGACCGTACCTTTAAGAACGTTGCGCGCGCTGATCTTCATGTTTTGACTTCCATAAGCCTGATCTCAACAAGACTTTAATATACCAGGTTTTACACCAAGTAAGCCTCTTGATGAGTCCGAATTGTACAGTCAGAACGCGGATAGGTGACGCATAGCAAAATAAACCCTTTAGCAACTTGATCGTCATCTAAAAAAACCTGTTCAGACTGATCGATTTCTCCTTCAACCAACTTACCCACACAGCTCGAACAAGACCCAGACTGGCAAGAAAAAGGTAACTCTAATTCTTGCGCTTCTGCGGCGTCTAAAATCGTTACGTCATCATCTACGGGAATCGTAATATCCAAGGCCCGTTTTTTATTAATCAAACGCACTTGATAAGTAGCCATTTCAGTATTCTCCGTTACAGAATTGAGCAATAGATCCAAAACTTTTCATTCTAGCCTTAACTACAAGGCACTCCAGTGGGCGAACAATCTCCAGCCTGGAAAGACTGCCCGCAGCCACAAGTTGAAGTTGCATTAGGATTGCTAAATTTAAAGCCACTTTGGGTTAAGCCTTCCACATAATCCACAACAACTCCTTCCAACAAAGATGCACTTTTAGCATCAATATAAACTTTCAAACTGCCTTGCTGAACTAACGTATCATCTGGCTTGGGTTCGCCTACTAAATTAAGAGCATATTGGTAGCCGCTGCATCCACCATCTTCCACTGAAATCCGAATCCCTTGGACAGAATTATCGCTTTTGCGGCTTGCTTGAATAAAAGTCCGCAAACGTAACTCTGCAAGCTCAGTTAATAGCAAAGACATAAAATCTCCTAAGATGTAAGAAAATGGACAATTGAGACCAACAGATGGTTAACTGACAAAACTCCCAAAACCTTGATTCTTTGGTAGGTTAGGTTAGCGTTAGCGTAACCCAACGAAACCGCCAGAATCGACAGTTAATCTTGTGAGCTAGGGCGTAATTTTTGAAGAATTTACAGCCCATTTTTAATTCGTTGAATTGCAACCCAAAATCGTTCTCTATCCTGCGGTTGCTAGCAACGATTTGGCAACCTCAACCTGTTTTCCACAAACCGGACAATCAGGATCATGGTAAGGACGGCGCTTGGCAAACTCTAGCCGACCTAAATCCATTGTTAGCAACTGAGAAAGTAGCGGTTCGCCCACTCCAGCAATCAGCTTAATAGCTTCCAAAGCTGTTAAACAAGCTAGCGTTCCTGATACTGCCCCTAGTACGCCAAACCCTCGTCTATCCCAATTCGGTTTTTCAGGAAAAATGCAAGATAAACAAGGCGTTTGACCGGGAACAATAGTGGTTAGATAAGCTTCCATATCGTTCATTGCAGCTTCCACCATTGGAATTTTCCATCGCACGCAAGCTGCATTGAGTAAGTTGCGTTCGTCAAAGTTATGAGCGCAGTCTAAGGCAACATCGGCAACGCGCACCAGTTGGTCTACATTTTCGGAATTAATGTATTCGCAAATTGCCTCTACCTGAATATCAGGATTGATTGCTTCTAAGGTTTCCTTTGCCTTAAAAACTCGCGGCTTATTTACCCAATCATCCGTCATCAAAACCTGACGATTCATATCATCTAAACGCAGTTCGCCGCCCCGTACCAGAATGAGTCGTCCAACTCCAGCTACAGCCAGATAAAGGGCTGCGGTTCCTCCCAATCCCCCCACGCCTGTAACTAAGACGGTAGAGGCTTTCAGGCGTTGTTGGGCGGCTTCACCAAAGCCAGGAAGCATGATTTGGCGGCGATATCGTTCTAACTCAGTGGGGGTGAGGTTTATCATCTCAATTCTCTTCTCTGGGTGAGTAGATGGGGCTGGTTGGCTGAAAAAACTGCTGAAAGTTGTAGTTGGATTAGCTAGGGTTATGTTGGGTTTCGTACCTCAACCCAACCTACGCGAAAGTGTTAGTCAACCAGTAGATGGGGAGCAAAAAGCGGTTTATTCAGAGCCAATGTCTTCCAGCAGAACCAAGTTGTTAGATTTCTTTTGAAAAACCTTGAATAGCTTTTGCTCTAACGAGTTAGACGTGAGAAAGAGTGAATAAGCTTGCTGAAGTGCCAAACAATATTGCTCTAGAACTTGCGTTTCGCTGAGTTCATTAGTATCTATTTCTTGGATAAGCCGAGAGAATTTTTGCAAAATATGCAGGCGATTGACATTCACAATTGTGGCGTCGTAGGGCAGATCGAAAAATGCAAAATATTGTTCTGCATCTGTCAGTTGATTGAATTCAGCAAGCGTTACACTCATGATTTCTGCTCCACTTGTTTGAGTTGCTTTTTAAGTTCATCGAGTTGGCGATAGATAGCGTAGGTTTCGTTCGCCAGGGGTAGCAAATTTTCAAAGTTTTCGGGGAGACCTTCTGCGAGGTCATGCAAGTCCATTTTGATTTGACCTGCTTTACTATTGAGGCGCTTAATTTGGGTCTTTAGCTCGTCTGTGGATTGAGGCATACTCCAAGGGGATTGGGTAATATTTTGGGGGGGGTTGGGTTTCACTTGCGTTTTACCCAACCCACGGGGTGAGAGGAATTAAAGCTTGCAGATATTGGCGTAGTTTGTGGCTAGGTCTATGCCTGAGTTGACTAACTTTTCGCCTTCTGCGATGAGTTTTTCTAGGGAGTCAAATCCAAATCTTTGGGCATCTCGTAGGGTACGAACGACGATGAGGAGGCGACCGGAAAAAACAAGGGCCCAACCAAAGCCTTCGTGACTGAGGTCAATGACGACTTGAGAGAGTTGTCCGGTTTCTTGCTCGATGCGGGCTGCGATCGCGCGATAGAATGCCATAATCCGGCCTTGGGTAATCGGATCGACTTCTCCTTCAACTGAAATTCCGCGTTTCTGGGCGCGAGTCACCACAAAGGGTTTGAGTAAGATTTCGTCCGACCAGTTGCGATAGGTTCCGTAAGGGTCGTTAGCCCGGATTTGTTGCACTAAGGCTTTGGCAAAGGCAGAGTCGAGGAGAGTTGGGGGCGTCATTTCTGTAGTCGTCATACCGTTACTTCTTCTAATTCATCCAGGGTGTGAGATTGCTGTTGCAAGACTTTGCGTAACCAGGGGGGAGGATTGCCGTTGAGGGTTTGGACTAATTTATTGAGAACGCCAATAATTTCGTCATCTTCGCTATTGGCTTTAATGGGAGTAATTTTTCGGCGAATCAGGCGGGCGGCGGCGCTTCCCCCAATCGCAGAGACGTAAACAATCGTGCAATCTGTTAGGGCTTCAATTTTTGGGACTAATTTGTCTTCGTTCCCGTCCTCTTTGAGGTCGCCAGCAAATTCAAGCGTTTCGATAAACTGGAAGCCTTGGGGGGTGACATCATAGACGGCGAGTTGTTTCGCCCACCCAAAATGGGCGTTAATGTGAACTAAATCATTGGTGGCGAAGGCTATTTTCATGGTGCTTCTCCGTTTCCATCTCTAAAAATAAGTTGCCAATCTCAAACAAAAGCTGCATGGTGCCGCGATAGCCAATGGTGGTGCGTTGGCCGTTACCCAAGCGGTCAAAGATTGGAAATCCGAGGCGATAGAGGGGTATATTGAGACGATGAGCGATCGCGCTGGCATTGGAATTCGCAATCAGCAAATCACTTCCTACGGCGAGTTGCTCAAAGTCATCCAAATCGCCAATTGTCACGGTTTCAATTG
>JAAHGE010000483.1 GCA_010672635.1 Desertifilum sp. SIO1I2
CCGGCTAATTTCCCCTAGACATGGAACAGCCTCCGGTAGGCTTTACCCGGTCTTGAAATGCCAAAGTACCTATTTTAGCCAATTTTGGGAACAGGGTAGACAGGGGGAATCAGCGCGATCGCCTTCTGGGAAAATCTCACCGAAGGCGATCGCGCTGAGGTTTGGCTTTTCAGGCAGCCGCAAGGGAGTTTATTGAGCAAGTTTGATCCAGGCGATCGCGATTTCTTGAGGAAGAGAACTCGCAGTTCTGGGAGTGGAAGGTTGGCCTAGGGAAATCGCTTTCAGCAAGAGGGTTAGGGTTAAAGCTGCAATCAGTCGTTCTAGCATAGCGACTACTCCTCTTTGTCTAAGCTTATTTAGGGGATTAACAATCGGCAAAGGTTGATTTCAACTGAATGAGGCACCCAATTGAAGGCGTGTGAGGAGTGGAAACGGGTTCGCGGGGCTGCTTTTTCTAGCTCTGCCTGTCGGGTTGAACAAGGCTGTTTTTATTTTGCCGATCCCCACTAAAAAGCGCTATCAATTTTGAGGATTGCACTTGCAATTTTTTGTTACGGTCATTTATAGAAGGGCTAGCGCATCATGCAGCTTCATGCTTTGCAGCAAGGTTCGGGTTTCCCTATTTTGTGCCTGCACGGTCATCCGGGATCGGGGGCAAGTATGTCTGTCTTTACCGATCGGTTGTCGTCGCGCTTTCGCACGATTGCCCCAGATTTGCGCGGTTATGGGAAAAGTCGCTTTTCGGGCAATTTTGAGATGCAGCAACATTTAGCGGACTTGGAGGCGCTACTAGACCGCTTAGAGGTGCAATCTTGTTTGGTGTTGGGATGGTCGTTGGGCGGAATTTTGGCGATGGAGTTAGCCCTGCGCCAGCCGCAGCGGGTGACGGGTTTGGTTTTGGTGGCAACGGCGGCTCGACCGCGCAGCAGCCACCCTCCGGTTACTTGGGAGGATAATGTTTACACGGGGATTGCATCGATCGTCAATCGACTGGTGCCGGGATGGGATTGGAATATTGAGACGTTTGGCAAGCGATCGCTCTATCGCTATCTGATTCAACAGCACGATCCGGTTGCTTACCGCTATTTGGCGTTTGAGGGGATGTCTGCTTACTTGCAGACTTCGGCTGCGGCAAACCGCGCCCTCTCGCAAGCGCTGAAGCTCCGATATGACCGTTTGGCGCAAATTGAGGAAATTCAATGCCCCTGTTTGATGCTCGCGGGGGAGTGCGATCGCCATATTACGGCAGCATCTAGCTTAGAAACGGCCGAGCGCCTCCAAACTTGCCAATGGCACTGCTACCCGAAGACGGCGCATCTTTTCCCTTGGGAAATCCCCGATCGAGTCCTCGCAGATATTGAGCGCTGGCTTGCAGAGCATCCCCAAGTTGTCGGGAATCTATAACCTCTTCCCGCGCTCTGGGTTCTCAGAGAGCGCGGGCGGCAAGTTTGTCGAGTCGAGGTTAAACGCCAAACGCCACAGACTAATTACATTTGGCCGCTAAAAATGGGTCTGCTGGCGGCGTTAAACTCCCCCAAATCATCTGAGACGGTTAAATGGGTGGGCTTGCACCGACGGACTGAAGTTTTAACGCCTTGAGCGCCTTCTTGTTCTAAATCTTCGAGATACCCCGCTTGAGCAGCTAGGGCGTCAGCTTGGGAGAGAAAAGGACCGAAGTAGTAAGTACACTTGGGGGTCTGAGTTGCAATTTCTACCCACCACGCTAGTCCCAGGAAGTTAAGAATGCTAATCATGAATTCCTTCATCTGTTCTGCCAATTTACTAAAGTTTGAACGAAATGCTAGGGGGTAACGCTGTGCCTTCCTTTTTTACACTTTGTTATACTCTGTTGCAATTCTTTTTTCAATTCAATTTTTGTTGAAGATCTTTTTGATCGACGTGAAGCTGAGTCGCCCAACGCTGACGAAAGATTTCATACAAGCTCATCCCTGCGGCAACAGAAGCATTGAGGCTCGCGGTATGCCCCATTAGCGGAATCGTCACCAGCACGTCGCAACTGCGTTGTGTCAATAAACTCAAGCCCTCGCCTTCGGAACCGATCGCTAAGGCGATTGGAAGGGGTTGACCTTTGTCCTGGCGTGCTTTTCCAGTAAAATCAACCGTGTGAATCAACTGTCCTCCAGAGGCTACGGTGCCGTAGACCCAGAAACCAGCCGCTTTCAATTCTTCCAAGGCCCGGCTGAGATTGACAACCCTAGCGACTGGAAAAAATTCTAAAGATCCGGCAGCTACTTTCATCACCGTTGAGGTGATCCCCACTGCCCGACGTTGGGGGATCGCCATCCCTTGAGCGCCTAGGGCTTCTGCCGTACGCGCGATCGCTCCCAAATTATGCGGATCGGTAATCCCGTCTACCACGACAATCACCGGCTGGTTTGAGGCAGCTTTAGCTTTTTCGATCAGTTCGCCTAACTCTAAATAGTCGTAAGGCGTGACTTGCGCCACTACCCCTTGATGGTTGGCGCGGTTGGTCAAATGATCGAGTCGGCGATATTCCACCTCATCAACCGTCGTTCCCGCTGCTTTGGCTTGGTGTAGCAAACCGTGAAAGCGGGGATCGTAGCGGAGTCGTTCGGCGATCCAAATCCGATTGAGCCGTCGCTCGCCTTTTAGCGCTGCGATTACTGGGTGAATGCCATAAATCAGGTCGCTTTCCTCCGTTTCCGGGTTGACTGGAACCGGGGAGACTGGATTTTTGGGGACGGGGCGATCGCGCGATCCGCCTCTTTGAGGCTGAATTGCTTTGCCAATCGCTCGTTTCACCTTGGGTTTGCCCGGTTTCCCTCGGTTGGGTTGTCCCGAAGGACGGGGTTTATGAGGTTTCGCAGATGCCATAAGGTCGTTGTTACCTAATCTTTAGTTTCCAGTCTTTGTTTGAGATTAATCTGTCAGAATTGACACATTCAACCGTCTTTCGCGATATTCCTTGTTCCTCTGGGGTTAGGTTCGCGTTTATCCCTTTGGAAAGAGGACGGAACCTCAATCCAAGCGTTTGCCCCAGGGAGGAGGGGACTAAGGGAGCAAATTTTCTAGAGATTCAGGGGGAGCATTGAGATTTAATTGAGTCAGTAAATACGCTAACCGCTGGGGATCGCACAGATACAAATAACCAATCAGGGTTTCTAAGCTGGTGGCTTGCTGATAAATTGCTGGGTTAAGGCGCTTGGGACAGCCGCTAGCAGCATTACGTCCGCGTTTGAGCAGATCGCGTTCTGCGGGAGTCAAATGGGGTTCGAGCGATCGCAACTGCTGCGCCTGAGATTCGGCTCTGACCTGGGCGACGACTTGATGGTGGTAAAGTCGCTGTTTGCGAGGAGGTATCAAATAGTGAACGCGAACAAACAATTCGTAAACCGCATCTCCAATATATGCCAAGGCTGTCGGTGAAAGCTGCTGAACCTGAGCCGAGGACCATTGACCCCGCAGTTGCATATTCAACAAGTCTTTCATCTGTTCTGTTGGAGAGGGGGCTTGCCTTTGGGCAAGGGGTTCAGTCTGTTGGGGTTCGCTCAATCCTAACCTCTAGGACACGCATCTAAAAATAGGCACAACCATAGCATTGCTCTTCCACCGTAGCTCAACTTTTAAGCAAAAGATCGCTGGAAAACGGTAAAATGTCACCTTTTCAGGAAAAAAACAAGCTACCTAGACCAACCAGATAGCTTGAGAATCGATCCGAGATTGGATTATTCCTTTTTAATGTTTTCCAGCGCTTCATCTACAGACGGCTGTAGAGAGAGGAACTGATCGAGACGAACGAGCTTCACGGTTTGTGTCACGCGGGCATTGGTGACAATCTGTAAAGTTCCTTCATGGGTTTGGGCTTTTTTGACAAGCTGTACTAAAGCGCCTAAACCCGAACTATCGACAAAATCGATCTTAGAAAGATCCAATATGATATTTCTCGGCCCTTCCTCAATGCATTTGCTGACCACCTTTCTAAAGGTGGGTTCGGAGAAAGCATCGAGCAAACCCGTGAGGCGAAAGAGTTGACAATTGTCCCTGACTTCACGAGTGCCTCTTAAGCTAACGGTCAGGGTTAGTGGCTCAGGAATAAAACCCTCCTACCTTTAACGTTTCAACTTTTTCAAGTCAAGGATACACCGACAAGGCGAGATGAGATGGGATACCTTTGAGTAGAGATTTCTCTACCCTTGCCTAAAGATCGGCTGAATACCTAGCAAATCTTGACTGCGGAATAATCTAGAGGCCGCAAACTGGGAGTGACCAGTTCCCGCGCCGCCGTGCGGCTGATGCTGGAGCGCGGGGAGGTTCTGCATACCGGGTATGCAGCGGGTTTTTCCAGCCTGCCGGCGGGCGTCACGGGCGGTGATCG
>JAAHGE010000484.1 GCA_010672635.1 Desertifilum sp. SIO1I2
GACGCCTTTCCCGCATAGGTATTGATATCCGCCGTTGCGATATCCCGAAATGCCTGAAGGATAACATCCCCCGCCGTTCCTTCATCCGAAAACGAATTTAAAGTTCCTAAACGGGTATCGATAGGGCCTTTCTCACTCACCAGGGTAATATTTCCTCCCTGGGTTAAACCTTGGGAACTAATGGTTTGAGTCAGCACATCCCCTTGCGCCTGTAGGGTGACATTCCCCGCCGTTCCTTCATCCGAGAACGAATCTAAACTTCCTAAACTTGTATCAATACGTCCGTTCCGACTGATTAGGGTTATCTTTCCCCCCTGTGTCAGACCTTGGGAACTAATTCCTTGAGTCAAGATATCCCCAAACGCCTGTAGGGTGACAGTCCCCGCCGTTCCTTCATCCGAAAACGAATTTAAAGTTCCTAAACGAGTATCAATTCCTCCCCTATCCGTCCTCAACGTAATATCGCCACCTTGGGATAAGCCTTGGGAACTGATATCCCCCACCGTCACAATCTTGCCATCAAACGAAGCAATCAGGATATTTCCCCCCGTCCCTTCCTCCGATAGCGAGAAAATGGAACCATTTAACAGAATTTGTCCCCTTTCGCTAAATACCCGAATGTCTCCCCCGCTGAGTTTTCCTTGAGAGAAAATTTCCCCCACCCTAACACCTGCACTTGCATCTAAGTCAATTTTCCCCCCGCGTCCTTCTAGCGAAAGACTTACCGCATTTCCACTCTCAATGGTTCCGAAGAGACTAAATAAGGTGATATCGCCGCTGACATCCCAACCCGTTGAAGTCAAATTCCTGACTAAAATGTTTTGTTTGGACTGAATTTGGATATCGCCTCCCGCACCTAACGCCGATTCTGAGATAATATCGCCAGTGGTGACGCGACCTTGGTTTGCTTCCAAGCGAACCGAACCCCCCGGCCCGGAATCGGAAACTGAATGGAGATTGCTAAAATCGGGAAGGCTATCTGCGATCGCCGTTGTCGTAATATTCCCATTAGCGCTAACAATCTCAATATCGCCGCTTCCCGTCTGCCCTTGGGAAACAATCTGACCTGTGGTAATATTGCCAAACGCTTCTAGGGTAATCTTTCCCCCTTGGCCCGATGGCGAAAACGCATCTAAATTTGCACAAGCAGAACAGAGATTTTCGACACTAGCGGTTGTATCAATTTGACCTTGAAGACTCAAAATTGAAATATTTCCGCTAGCTTCCTCTCCCTGGGAAACCACCTGACCCGTTAGAATATCCCCGAACGCCTCAATGGAGATATTCCCGCCGCGTCCTTGTTCCGAATTAGAGGAGATCGTGAGAGAACCGGGGGTTGTGGTAATATTTCCCGAAAATGACCGGAGTTGAATATCTCCGGATTGAGTAGTTTCCGCCGCCGTGACTAAATTTCCGGTTAACTCAATCGAACCTGGCGTTTCTACCAAAATCTTACCGCCAGAGGTAAAAATTTCAGCGAGGCGAACCGTTCCCACTTCCCCTAAATTGCCCATCAGGAGAGTTGTATCCCCATTATCCGATTGTAAAATCGTACCGGGTGCTTGGGTAATATTTGCCGGCCCCGCATCCCGAATTCTGGGGTTAGCTTGAGAGGAATTCGCAACGAGGATCAATTCGCCATTATTACCCGCTAAATCGATATCTGCATTCAGGATAATACTGCGACCCGCAATCAGTTCTAAACGATCGAGGGAACTCGAAAGAATGCGATCGCTCACTGTAATATCATTATGGGCTTCTAGAATAACATTCCCCGTTAAACTCGCCACCCCATCCGCACTTAAGGTAACATCGCTATTGGGAAAATCGCTAAATATCAGACTCCCCGTTTCAGTATCCGTCGATGAATTGGCAATGATAATATTTTTGGGGTCAAATAAAATCGTTCCCATGCTTCCAGCGGTTCCCGTGACATCCACTTGTCCCCGAAACACCAAACTTTCCTTCCCGGAAATCTCCCCAAACCCACCCGTCTCGCCAATCGCTTGAAGAGAACCCAAAAAGTGAGTATGGCCCTCTGACCAAACGATCGCCCGACCCCCAGAACCAGATACAGTATTAGCAGACAGGATAGAGTCGCGACTCACCCAGGTTTGTTGCGCTGTCGGTAAGCCTTCTCTTCCCTGAAACTCGCCACCAATGCGGAGAGTTCCCCCGCCAGTAGTTCCATCGGCGCTAACTGTAGCGTTGAATAAGCCGATGTAGTTGCCTAATAGATTAACCGATCCACCTTGGGCAGTGGAAGAGGCGCTAACCGTTCCGCTAGTGATTTGGGTAGCAGGAGAAAGGGGGATGCTAGACCCATTTAATACCAGTTGTCCGCTTTCATTGAGACTTAACCCCGTGGCGTGACGAATATCCGAACGGGTTAGTAATTCCGGGAGGCTAGTTGAGGTGAGGGAGGTTCCCGGTTGGGGGGTAATTTCTAAATTGAGTAAATGTCCAGTTTGAGAAATGCGAACCAGTCGTTCCCCTGGGATGGCTGCAATGGTAATCTGACCTCCAGGAGCTTCTACAGTCCCCAAGGTGAGGGTAGTTCCCCCCAGTAGCGTCAGGTTCTGTCCGTCGGGAACCTGTAGATGACCTGTATTGGCGATCGCACCAGGAGATAAGCTAGAAAAGGCGAATTGATTAGGGGTTCCAACTAGGTTTCGTGAATCTACAGGGCCTATTGCATTAAACCAGCCCTGACTCCCAAAGCCAACCCCGTTCGCCGTCGTCACCAAAAAAGAACCCGGAACGTTGAGTTGTGCGGCGTTCCCAAATACAATTCCGGCGGGGTTCAGCAAGTAAAGATTAGAAAGTCCCCCAGTTACTTGAATTAAACCATTAATCAGCGAAGGTTCGCCGCCGTTAATCCGACCGAGGATATTTTGAATCTGGGGTTGAGACAGAAAGTTGGCGGTTTGTCCTTGTAAGAGGTTGAATTGTTGGAAACTATGGAATAAATTAGCCCCATCGCGCGAAAGTTGTCCCCCACTAATGTCAATCTGATTTCCATTCGGGATAATCTGAGTCTGCATCCCATCTAAAGCCGGTAAAATGGGTTGGGCGTTAGCCACGACAGTCTGACTCACTCCTATTAAGGTTGCGACGCTATACCGATACATCCAAGCAAGTTTCATAGGTATCCTTTTTTAAGGGTAGTTTCCTCATTTAAGTTATCGCTTGTAACAATCGGCGATCGCTTATGATTAAATCACTTTTGTCAATCCATATTCAAGTGCTTTAAACCGAGCCACAAGCTTCTCGAAGGCATTATCCCAATCCTCTTCATAGTTAGAAACAAACTGGGGCAAATGTTGCTCTGATTGTTCTATAAGTTTCAATAATATTTCACAAATTTTATTCAAGGTTTCATCTTTAAATATAGATTGCATATCTTGACCGATCAAAGCAGACGGAGCAGTATCATAATCTAATTGCTCTGTGTTGATTTCATCGAAGAAAGTTTCAATCGAACGATCGTCCTCATAATTCTGAAGGACATGGACAATATCTGACAAATCTTTATTTTCCAGTCTTTCATTCCATGCTATCAGTTTTAGACCAACCAATGCAGGAAAATCTAATACTCGAATTTCTTCAAAGTCGTAAATTTGCTCAATACGAGCTTTAGAAAAAGCTTCTGTCAAGCCCATAATACTCATCTGATTGCCATCTGACCAAGTAATTTCTTGGTTATTATTGCTAATTTCGCCAAAAGGAATAATGTCTACTTCTAATCTTGTGCTTTTGTGGATAAATTTATGAATAACATTTGTCTTTTTGAAGCGAGCTACTTCACCTCCAGTTAATTGTTCTACAAGCTGTTCGTAACGCGACCAACTTTCCATTTTTACAGCTAGATCCCAATCTTTAGTAGCACGCCCCTCTCTATATTGACTATCAAAAGCTAGCATTCTGGCTCTGGCTCCAATAAGAAGCATCTGGAGATCCATTCTATCGATAACTTCTTTCAAATCCATGAGGAATTGTTGGGTTTTTCGATCGAAATTATCATTATCTACCATAACTATAGCATCCGAATTAATCTTTAATGAATTAAATATTGATTAAAGAGACGTTGGTTAGTTTCCTTGATACGTTCGTCAAATTCTATTAACATCAATTCAGCATGAATGAGTAAAGGATTTACAAGATTATTAATTGATTCTTTTCCCCATTGATTGCAATTGCCAAATTGTCTTAATAAATAAATTTTTCCTTGTGGATCGGGCTTAATCTTTAACTTGAGTGATAAAGAAATAGGGTTTGCATCTTGTGACAAATGCAGGGTTGCACCCATAGATTTTAAATAACCTGTACTAATTTCTCCTCCCAG
>JAAHGE010000485.1 GCA_010672635.1 Desertifilum sp. SIO1I2
ACGAAAACCGCAGTCATGATTTCGGCGGTGCTGAAGACAAAGTTCATGGCCGAGAAATTTTGCACACTTTCTTTAGTCGGGCAGGGGCAACCGATGCAGCGATCGCAATTATTCCGTCAGCGTCTCGCGAACCAGCGGTCATTGGCGAACGCTACCAGCATATCTTTGAAGAAATGGGAGCCAAAGAAATCCAAATTTTGGATATTCGCGATCGCGATGCAGGCAACGACCCTCAATGGCAAGAATACCTCAATCGCTGCACGGGGGTATTTATGACCGGAGGAGATCAATTGCGCTTGTGCGGCTTACTCGCCGATACCCTCGTCATGGAAACCGTGCGCCAACGCACCCTAGAGGGCAAAATCACCCTCGCCGGAACCAGTGCTGGGGCCGCCGTCATGGGGTATCAAATGATCGCAGGCGGGGGCAGTGGCGAGTCGCCCAATCGCTCCTTAGTAGACCTAACAACTGGCTTAGGGATTGTTTCTGATGTGATTGTCGATCAGCACTTCCACAACCGCAACCGCATGGCCCGGTTAATTAGCGCGATCGCCTCTCATCCCCAATGTATTGGCATCGGTATCGATGAAGACACCTGTGCGATGGTCGAAGGTGATGGCTTAATTCAAGTCATGGGCAAAGGCACCGTCACCATCCTCGATCCAGGCGAACTCACTTACACCAACGAACCTAGGGTTGGGGCAACCGAACCCTTAAGCATCTATAACTTGCGGCTGCACGTTTTGTGTCACGGCGATCGCTACGATATGCGATCGCGCAAAGTGATTTCCCCGGAAAGCTAACAATCGAGCGATCGCTCGTAATTCCCGAAGAATCTCTAGAGACTAAACTTATAATCTAAAAGTCCTGGTGTTTATCTTATTTCTGAGGGACGATGGCAGCCAACCACTTAAGCGCAAAACTGTTCGCTAGGAACAGTTTGTTGTCATTTTCCAGCCTCATGCTTGTACAGGTGCGGGCCAAGTGCGCGCTGACTCGCTCCGGATCGTGGAATTCTCGTGCATCCGTAAATCGCCCTCCAGTCTGAAACATGAAAATCCTGAAAACCTTAACCCTACGCGGCCCCAACTATTGGAGCATCCGACGCCACAAACTTATTGTGATGCGGCTCGATTTAGAGGAGTTAGCAGAGAAACCTTCCAATGAAATTCCCGGTTTTTACGAAGGAATTGTCCAAGCCCTTCCCAGTTTAGTCGAACACTTTTGTTCGCCGGGATGTCGCGGCGGTTTTCTTTCCAGAGTTCAGCAAGGCACCTACATGGGTCACATTGTCGAGCATGTGGCATTAGAGTTGCAAACCTTAGCCGGTATGTCCGTGGGATTTGGTCGCACCCGCGAAACCTCAACCCCTGGCACCTATCAAGTTGTTTTTGAGTATCTTAACGAACAAGCCGGACGCTACGCCGGGAGAGCCGCCGTTCGTCTGTGCCAAAGTATTGTAGAAACCGGCGGCTACCCCGCCACCGAATTAGAACAAGATTTACAGGATCTTCGAGAACTCTGGGCAGATGCTGCCTTAGGCCCTTCCACCGAAACCCTCGTCAAAGAAGCCGAATCGCGCGGGATTCCTTGGATGCCCCTAAGCGCCCGGTTTATGATTCAACTGGGTTATGGCGTGCATAGCAAGCGCCTGCAAGCGACCATGAGCGATCGCACCAGCATCTTAGGCGTCGAACTCGCCTGCGACAAAGAAGGCACCAAACGCATATTGCGCGATGCCGGCATCCCCGTGCCGCGCGGCACCGTCATCCAATACCTTGACGAACTTGAAGACGCCATCCTCGATGTTGGCGGCTATCCCCTCGTCATCAAGCCCCTCGATGGCAACCACGGACGCGGCATCACCATCAACGTCACCAACTGGGAACAAGCCGAAGCCGCCTACGACGCCGCCAGCAACGCCTCCAAAACCCGCAGCGTCATTGTTGAGCGTTACTACGAAGGCAGCGATCACCGCGTCTTAGTCGTCAACGGCAAACTCGTAGCCGTCGCCGAACGCATCCCCGCCCATGTCATTGGCGACGGCAAATCCACCATCGCCCAACTGATCGAAGAAACCAACCGCGACCCCAACCGAGGCGAAGGACACGATAACGTCCTGACGCGCATTGAAGTAGACCGAACCAGCCTGCAACTGCTCGAAGCTCAAGGCTATACCCTCGATAGCATCCCACCCGCCGGGGAAATGTGCAAGCTCAGAGCCACCGCCAACCTCAGTACCGGAGGGATTGCGATCGATCGCACCGATGAAATCCACCCCGAAAATATTTGGCTGGCCGAACGCGTCGTTAAAATTATTGGACTCGATATTGCGGGGATCGATATCGTCACCCCCGATATTAGCCGACCCCTGCGCGAAGTCGGTGGCGTCATTGTGGAAGTGAACGCGGCCCCAGGGTTCCGGATGCACGTTCGCCCCAGCCACGGCATTCCTCGCAATGTTGCCGAACCCGTGATGGATATGCTCTTTCCCCCCGGTTCGCCATCGCGCATTCCCATCCTGGCGGTTACGGGGACTAACGGCAAAACCACCACCACCCGTCTGGTTGCTCACATTATGAAGCAAACCGGGCAAACCGTCGGCTACACGACCACCGATGGCACTTATATCGGGAATTATTTAGTAGAAGCAGGCGATAATACCGGCCCCCAAAGTGCCGAACTGATTCTTAAAGATCCAACCGTAGAAATTGCGGTTTTAGAAACAGCACGCGGCGGCATTCTCCGCAGCGGGTTAGCCTTCGACCGCTGCGATATTGGCGTAGTTTTGAACGTCGCCGCCGACCATTTGGGCTTAGGTGATATTGATACCATCGAGCAGATGGCGCAGGTGAAAAGCGTCCTGGCAGAAGCCGTTAGTCCCCAAGGATATGCGATCCTCAACGCTGACGATCCGTTAGTCTCGCAAATGGCAAAGCGGGTGAAGTCGCAGATTGCCTATTTTTCCATGACCCCTGATAATCCGATCGTGCAGCGCCACACCCAACAGGGAGGACTGGCGGCTGTTTATGAGAATGGCTATCTCTCGATTTTGAAGGGCGATTGGACTTTGCGAATTGAGCAAGCCACCAAAGTGCCGATGACAATGGAGGGTCGCGCGCCGTTCCAAATTGCGAACGCGCTAGCAGCTTGTTTGGCGACCTTTGCTCATGGAATGAAGATTGAAGATATCCGCGCGGCCCTGAAAACCTTTATTGCCTCAGTACAGCAAACGCCGGGACGGATGAATTTATTCAATTTGGGCGATTATCACGCTTTAATTGATTATGCTCATAACCCCCATAGTTATGAAGCATTGGGTGGATTTGTGCGGAATTGGCCGGGCGAACGGATTGGGATTATTGGCGGGCCTGGCGATCGCCGCGATGAGGATTTTGTTACCCTCGGCAAGCTTTCGGCACAAATGTTTGACCGGATTATTATTAAAGAGGATGATGATACGCGCGGTCGTCCGAGGGGCGATGCGGCACAATGGATTGCGTTGGGGATTGAAGAGGTCAATCCAGCCATGAAGTATGAAACGATTTTGGAAGAGACTCAAGCGGTCAATCAGGCTTTAGATTTGGCACCGAAGGGGAGTTTAGTGGTGATTCTACCAGAATCTGTGAGTCGGGCGATTCAACTGATTGAAGCTCGCAAACCCATTCCGAGCAATCTTTCGGCTCCTGTAGAGAATCGCCAGGAAGTCCGGAATTAGGGATACGGTTTTTAGGATTTTTAACGGCGCACCTGAGAGTGCGCCTTTTCTGTCTATTAAGCGGAACGATCGCAGATTTATTGTTTTTCCTCAACACCGACTAACACGCCTGAAAAATATTGATATCCATTATTTTAAAGGGGCGATCGCGCTCGCTCAGTTGATTCCTTGCGGTCGTACTTTCTATGCTTGCACTAATAGACCTTTGAGAACATTCACCAGCAAACCAATCCAAGGAAAAAGGCGATGAGGGGGGTGGATATTCGTTTCAGCACGCTTCTGACAGCAGACTTCGCACGGTGCCCAAAAATGATCGTCAAAATCGTAATAACTCATTTGCTCAAATCCTTAGTTCTTAGCTTGGCTTTAATATTCCCAAAAATCGATCGATTTCATTGCTTTTGCAATAAAACTCATCATCCTTTAGAAAGCATGAATTTTCCTCTAAACTCCCTCATTAAATGTACTGAAGCCCGCTCAGGTCAGTTCATTATCCCCTGAGTTTTCAGGTCTCAAATAGCGGAATTTACGGATAACTGAAATCGGAGACTTGCACTGAATAGAAAAGTTCCCAATTCTTACGGAGTCTAGGTTTTCTAAAATTCATGGTTTCA
>JAAHGE010000486.1 GCA_010672635.1 Desertifilum sp. SIO1I2
TCTTACAGAAGGTCGATTCTGTAAGAGAGCGCGTTGAGTTACTTCGTTCCTGATTGCCATTTGACGCTAGTTTTAGGGTCTTCCTATCCGCCGGGTTACTTTTTGGATGCTTTGACAATAGGTGACGTAACCTTTGTCCTTTTAATAGTGAAAGGATAGTCACTATTCAGTTCACCGTACCCCTTTTGGGTCAAGCCAATAACCTGCGTAGGCTTGTAGATACTAACGACGGTTCTGTCAGAAGTTCGTTTGCTACCCATGACTAGCTTTGCGTGACGGGATTATTCGGTCAGGTTTCGATTTACCGCCTTACTTTCCCAGCTTCCCCAATTTGATACTCATTCTCTTCAGGGTGGGATATGCTGTCACCGCTGCATCTGCGGGAGGGGAATTTCACCCCTATGGTAATCATGTTGTCAAGGTTGGGTTTCAACCTAAACGAGAGGTTGAGTTCCTTGCCCCGCGTACACTTTAGACTTCGCAGTCTTCCATTTGGGCGGGAACGAATCGCACACGTCAAATTATCATAATCTTCTTTCAAAAAAATACCCTACTACTTATAGTAGGGTATTAAAAATAGCAACTTTTTAGAGAAGGATTTTGTTATTTATTCATCATCCTCTTCAAATTCCTCGTCTTCATCTACTTCAAAGTCTTCATCGTCCTCATCCTCTTCTTCTTCCTCCTCGTCATCGACTTCATCGAGAATGTCATCAATTTCATCCTCGTCTGCATCTAACTCGTCATCGAGTTCTAAGTCGTCATCTGTTTCTGCTTCTTTGGCAATTTCATTCCGGCGCTTGAGAGACTGAACGTTGAACTCAACTAAATCTGCGATCGCACCTTCGGTTGTTCCAGATATAGTATCGTAGAGCTTACTCATAAACAGAGCCACGACTTCAACATCGTGCTTGAGAGCATCAGGACGACCAAACAGTTTGGGAAAAGTTGTATTGTTCCACTCTTGCCAGTCAAACTTTCTACCATTGCCATTGCCATTGCGCTTGTTAATTTGAGCTTGAATATCTAAGCCCAATTTTTCTCGCACTGCATGACCGACTTTTGTAGAAACACGGCTGTCGCGGCGTTGAATTGTTACTCCATACTTTTTATGAATCAGGTTACGAATTGCCTTAACTAATTCTTCTGCTTGCTGTTCTGGAGAGAGTTTAGACTTTAAGGCTGTTTCAGTTGGCTTAGACTTCGTGCTACCCGATGTCTGACTGCCATTTGACTTATCGTTAGCTATACGGGATGCAGTTTTAGTTGAGCCAGTGGTTTGTTTTTTGGCTACTACCATATCGAATCCTACTTAATTTCAGATTGTTATGCCGCTAGGCATCATTATTACCCCCTCTAATTGGAGGATGCATTTTTCACTCAATTGCTGGAATTGATTAACGCTGATGCCAGATTAAACTGCGATCGCTGAAAATCGATTAAGCTCGAAAACCGAATGAAAATACTAAATGATTGCTTGAAGTTGTTCGCTTCAGGTACTCCAATTATTGGATTGGAGTACTACTGCGCTGAACGACAACAATTGCTATTTGAGTTTGAGAAGTTTGCTCAAGTTAAAGGTTTAAGCGTTTATTATTGGAACTCAGGTTTTACAACTATCCAATGTGTAAATTTTTCTGAGCAGTGTATTTTAGAATCTACTGAATTAGCGGTGACTGACGATATTTTAAAATTTTTATTAGAGAAAGAAGAGCCTGGAATTTTCTTGCTAGAAGATATTTTAGGAGCGGAAAAACATCTGTTAGATAACCGTTGTATTTCTCAGATATCAAATGCCTTTTTTCAAATGAGATGGCGAAATATTGAGCAATACTGGGTACTTTTAAGCGATTACATTCAACTTCCCACTCAACTGCAACCCCTAATTCCTGTTTTCAAATATCCTCTGCCTGACTGTTCTGAAGTAGCGGCTTTAGTAGACAAGTTCTGCGATCGCTCTCCTAGCTTAGACTACAGCAGAGATCGAATAACCGCGAAAAATCAATTAGTACGAGCTTGTCAGGGATTGCCTACTGCTGAAATTAATTGGGTGCTAGAGCGATCGCTAAACCGAACTTCTTCTCTCGAACAGATTGCCTCATTAGTTTTAGAGCATAAAGTATTCCAACTCAAAAACCAAGGATTAGAATTTATCGCCAAACCCGACGTTCCTATTGCAGGCGGTTTAGATTTACTCAATGCTTATTTAAATGATGTCGTCAAACTGTTAGAACCAGAAGCTAGGAAATACAATCTCAGACCTCCTAAAGGAATGCTGTTGTGGGGACCGCCGGGAACGGGTAAAAGTTTAAGTGCAAAATTAACTGCTCAAAAATTAGGCTACGCGCTATTAGCAATGAGTTGGGGCAATGTTTTAGGTAGTGCAAATCCCGATCGCGCTTTAGCTAAAATTCTAGAAACAGCAGAACATTTAGGCGGGTGCGTACTATTTGCAGATGACTTTGACAAAGGGTTTGCGGGATGGGATTCTAATGCAGATGGCGGCGTAGCTAGACGACTCTCGCAGAAACTGTTGACTTGGATGCAAGAACACGTTGCTGACGTACTGATGATAGCTACCGTCAACCGCTTGGAAATGCTCCCTCCTGAATTGATTCGCCGATTTGATGATGGTGGTATTTGGTTTGTAGATTTACCCGATAATGGTGCGAGGTACGAGATTTTTAATCTGCACTTAGCTCAATATTTTCCTCAGCAGTTCGGCGAAGGTCAACAAAATCCTTGGAGCGATCGCCAATGGTATTCGCTACTCTCTGATTATGCTGGTGCAACTCCGGCAGAGATTGGCAATGCTGTCAAACGTTGTGCAGAACGGGCGTATTGTCAAGGCACGCCTGGTAAAATTGAACTGGCTGACCTACGCTATCAAAGAACTCAATTTGTATTGTCCTCTCAAAGAAGTTCTGAAGAGATTCAAGCCATTCGCAACCAAGCCTCATTTGCTAGACCTGCATCCGGGTCAGATCGTTCTAAATTTGCCGTAACCGAGCAAGAGTTATTTGAGTATAAAGCGCCTATCTACGACCCAGTTCAATAAAAATTGATCCAGTACATCTGTTGTTATCCAGATGTACTGAATCTTAGTTTATGACATAACTTGAACTTGATAGCCGCAGGTTTCTAGACAAGTTTTAATGCCTTGCCAAGTTAACCCTGTTTCAGGAAAAAGCGGTACGGTTAAAGCATTAGTTGTGTAACCGCGATCGCCTTCTTGTCTAACGACGTTATATTGAGCTTGATGCAGCATGGCAATAGATCGTTGTGAAAGCTTACCCACGATATTAGCGGCATTGTTAGAAACAGTGAGAATAACGTTCATATCAATCGCTGAACTATTACTTCACTTGAACCGCGACAATCGTCGTGCAGGGGTGGGAGGTTGGGTTAGGAAAAATCGTCTAAGTTAAACAGTGTAATTTGTTGAGAGGTTTTAGGTTTGCGTTTTCCTTGAACAACTTCCTGAACAACTGGGTTAAATTGAATAGGAGAGAAATTAGGCTTTTCTAGCTGTGGTTCTACAATGACAGTAGTTTTTTGTTCGTTGGGATCGCTTTCTTTTTCTTCTTCAGTCGGACGATCTGCTCTTTCAAACCAATCTTCATACCAATAAACAGCATTCATGGACTTCGGCTTTTCAGCTAACAAGCTATTACCCAGGTAGAGATCGGTTTGACCTAACCACCAAATTGGGATTGCAAACCAAGGCGCATAAAGAAAAAACTGAAACAAAGCGCACTTCAATAAAATTGAATCAATATCTTGACCAATTCCACACAGGCAATAGTTAGATTGGGCTAACATCAAAGTCCCTGTTCCACAAGCAGGCTCATTAAAGCTCAAAGTCCGGTCTATTCTTTCACCGTTAATTATTTGAGCCATAAAATTGCCAACAACCAGCGGAGTTGGGTAAAAACCGGAGTTTCTTTGCGCCTTTTTTCCGCAAATTTCGGGAATTATTCTACCTAGATAATCTTCAGGATAGAGTAAGAGAACGGACAAATCCAACATTTGATAAAGGCGCATTGATGCTCCTTCACAGCCAGCAGGTTCTATCGGTAAACTTTTATAGGCAGGATGACCGAAACCAAACAAAATCCAATCTAGAAAATACTCTAAATACTCCCAAGCACTCCAAGTACGCCATTCTCCATGCCGAGGAATACAATTGAATGTATTGTTGAGCATAGTCTCTGCTAGGCTTGAGTACTGCCATTCAATTTGAGGAATTGGTTCAGTAGGTAGAGTTTCTTCGATGACAAATTGAGGCAAAGGTACGGGTCGGCGAAACTCTGGTGGTGA